>JANPCS010000025.1:0-22682 GCA_031431065.1 Hyphomicrobiales bacterium
CACGGCGCGGCCGCTGCGCCGGGGCAGGTCCAGGGCCCGTTCCGCCGCCTCGATGCCTGCCGCCATGCAACAGACCTGGCGCAGGATGGCGGCAAGCTCTGGTCCAACTGCCTCGACGGCTTTCTGATAGCGCTGGCGCGCCGCCAGGGCGCCGTCGCTGATCTCGGCTGCAACATTGCCGCCACGGCTGCCGGTGCCGGCCGTATCCCAGTTGGTGGTGACCCTCCCCGACAACATGGCGCGTTCAAAATCAGCCCGCAGTCTTTCGCCGGCCACATATTGCGTGGCGCTGATCAACTGGCGGCTGTGAAGCCACGACAACGGGCTCTCGGCATTATTGAAACCGGGTTTTTCGGGGGATGCCGTCCGCTTCGTCATGTCCATGCTCTCCTAGCGTGAGGGGGAGTCATGGCATGCCCGGATAAAGGAATCAATACCTTATATCCGATTATTTTCCGATCACGCCGATTCGACCCGGTTTTCGTCGTCGATGGCCGAGAGAAAATAATCGAGGCAGAGGATCATGCCGATGCGGGGTTTGCTCACATGAGCCAGCGGCAGCTTGATCCAGTACTGCACCAGATGCTCCTTGTTGACGCGGGGGCCCCGTACGATGCCCTGGGTGGGCTTGCCCTCTTTGGTGGTGTGATTGTAGGCGGCCATCCAGTAGTCGCGCTTCTCGCCATAATCGAGGTCATCGAGGCAAAGCCCGGTAATTTCACGGTCATAGACATCGCGCAGCCTGGTGCCGGCCAGCCGCACCTGGCTCTTGCCGATATCATCGCTGATATCAATCAAGGTAACATATGGCAGAAGCCTTGGGATGCGGGCCGGATTGATGTCCGCCCTGGTGGGCATGTCCTGGCCGCAAGCGCAGTCCAGCCAGTAGTCATAGAGTTGGCGTTGTTCGGGCACCACCAATTGCGCCCTGAAAGCTATGTTGACCGTCCCCATCGCTTGCCGCGCCCCTGCGAATCGATGCCCCGATTTCTTGATTCGTTTATGAATCGTGAAGGGCTGATCCGCAAGAGTCGGCTTGCTCGAAAGACAGAAAGTTATTTACCGCGCTTCCGGCCGAGGCCCATGTTCTTGGCCAACCGCGAGCGCGACGTCGCGTAATTGGGGGCAACCATCGGATAGTCGGCGGCGAGGCTCCACTTCTCGCGGTACTGTTCGGGCGTCAGATTGAAATGGGTTCGCAGATGGCGTTTCAGCGATTTGAACTTCTTGCCGTCCTCGAGACAGATCAGAAAGTCCGGCGTGATGGATTTCTTGGCATTGACGGCCGGTCTCAGCTGTAGTTCTTCGTCTTTTACAGCGTTTCCCGTTGCCGCATGCTCAAGGGCGCGGTGAACATCGGAAATGAGTTTCGGCAAGTCAGCTTGTTCGACAGAGTTCTTCGCAACATAGGCCGCAACAATCTGTGCGGCCAGTTCGATCATCGGTGTCTTGCCGTCCATTTTCCCACCTTGCACTTGGCGATGCCAGACAAAAACTGGCAAGTTCGGCAAGAATTACGCGGAAAATCTTGCTTCAACAAGAAGTCCCAAGCGCCAATCACATTATCACCGATCAATTGTGCGGGGCGTAAGGGCCGGCTTTACGGATGTACCAGTCCCAATAGGTGAGCAAAATGCGCGCCTTGTTGAATGAAAGCCCCTCAAAGATCGCCTGAAGCTCTTCGGGATTGCGATCCGGCTTGATCATGCCGCTTTCGCCGAGCTGCAGTCTGACAATTGCCTCTTCGAATCGGGCCCGCGAACAGCCCAGGGCCTTCAACAGGACGGTCAGTGGCTCTCCTTCCTGATCGGCCAAGATGCGGGCGGCGGTTTCGGTTGCGATGCCGCCCATGCCGGCGAAAGCTTGCGCTGCTGCTTCACGCTTGCAGAGGGCCGCAAGGTCGAGGGCATGGTCCATCGTCTCGCGCGCGGGGAACTTGCCCTCGCCCATGGCGTCGCCGCCGACATTGCCATGCGTTGCGAGCGTGATGCGGAGAATCTTGTTCAGAGTCTCCGAGTCGGTGAGGAAGCGCGAGAAGATAAAGCGGCGCAATTCCTGCGGCACATGCCAGAAAAGCTCAAAGGCAACGGGTGGCGGAAGATCGGCGCGGGTGGCCAAGGGCGCCAGCAAGGCATGATGCTTCGTGGCATGTTCCGCCAGCTTGAAGAAGGCCTCGTGCGAGAGTGCTGCTCCCGGATTGCGGATGAGCGTCAGCAGAACACCGGGTTCGCCAACTTCAATGAGGAAATCGCTCAACACCGCCGACAGGATGCGGCGGCGGGCCACCATGCGCAGCTTGGTACTGTCACCGTCGGGCGCGGCATTCATCAGGTCCTGATCCGAAATATTCGAGCAGCGTTCTAGCAGCGGGCCCACCACTTCGGGGCGCGAATCGCGGATCAGCTTGGCCACCAGAAGTGCGGGCGGAGAACTCATGATGGCCACCCGCTCGACGACACTGATCAATTGCTTGACCGGAATGCGCGGCAGGATGCGCAGCAGCGTATCGGCCGCCAAAGTGCGTTCATGGGGCAGCGAGCCGGTGCCGCCCGACATCATGTCGAGTAGTGTCAATGCCAGATCACCCGACTCCTCGTCGGCATCGGCCGTCTCGGCGGGCTTCGGATCGACAAGGCGCGAAGGCAGGGCGCTCTGCGCGAAGGGGTCGTCGTTGTCCGTGGCGGTACTGACTTTCAGCAGCGGTGCCAGGCCAAGGCGTCCGGCGATGACTTCGGTCACCGAACCCTCAATGTGGCCAGGAGGCGATGGTGCGATGCTGACGATCGGTGCCGGTGTCGCGGCGGCGCCGGCAGATGGCGGGTCTTCCGAGGTATCGGCAGGCAAGCCGCCGGCTTCCTCCATTTCCGCCGTCAGGTGGGCAACGTCGCGCAAGAAGGCGGCGCGCTCGGAGGCTGTTGGCTTGGCATAGATCGCCGTTCTGATCGTCTTGATCATGGCGTCTACAACACGGCCGGCCATTTCAGAAGGCGGGGTCTTGGCGTCCTCAGGGACTTCCGTCTCGGCAACCTTTGCGGCCATGGCCTGCGGTTCAGCCGTCAGCTCAGCGTCAGGCTCGAGCAGTTCGGTCAAGGCCGGGAGCGGCAGTTCTTCCGCTGCAACCGGCTGCAACTCCAATTCAATCGCCGGGACTGGCGCATCAACCGAACCGGGCTCGACCCAGGCTTCCAGCGGGGCGGCCGCTTCAAACTGGACGGCCGGGACTTCGGTGCAGGCGATGGGCTCTGCTACACCGCGTTCTTCTTCCGCTTGCGTGGCCAGGGGTTCGGGCAAGGCTGTGGCCTGCGGCGGCTGAAGTTCGATCTCCACCAGAGGTACTTCGGCGGCCTCGGTCTCGAGCTCTCGGGCCGGTTCCTGCTCTTCTTCAGCGGCAGGCGCCGGGCTTTGCCAATCCAAGGGCCTGAATTGCGGCAGCACCGCATGCGTGGCCGGCACCGCCTTGGTGGCTGGCTCATACTCCGCGGTCTCAAGCAGCGGGAGATCATCGGCTGCGGCCTCGGCCACCGGTTCGATCACGGTTGGCGAGGCGGTCGAGAGCAGTTGGTCTGCCGCAGTCGCGTGTGAAACGTGCGCCGGAGAAAAAACCGGCAGGGTAATAGTCTCCGGCGATGCTGGATCCAGAAGAACCGCGGCCTCGACCGCTGAGGCTGCGGCGGGCATCGGCAGATCGACAGGTACCTCGCGAAGGGCCGCCGTTCCGCACGGGCCGCTCTTCAACCTGGCCGTCAGAAGTCTGAATGAACTGGCGGAAATGCGCCTGCCAGACTCGCGCGCTGCCGTTCCGGCAATTGCTGACTCCGGTCCGACCGTCATGCCCCGTCCCACCGGGGTTGATGACTGATTGTGTAACGCGTCAGGCAAAAGTTTCCTCCACAACCCGCAGCAATGCCCGTTAACCGTCTAAAGTTGCTTAAGTTTGGCGGACTTGGCCGGCGAGGCCGGGGCATCTCGTGGGGTTATGGTTAACGGCAAATGAATGCACACGAACCTTTGACCTTGAGTGATGCTTCACATTTGCAGCGGGATCGCCCACATTGGGCTTTAAGAAAGCGAGCACGACATGAGCAAAATCGAGAAGACCGATGCCGAGTGGCGCCAAAGTCTCCACCCCGAAGCCTATCGCGTATTGCGCGAGCACGGCACCGAGCGGGCCGGAACCAGCCCTCTCAACCATGAGAAGCGGCACGGAGTGTTCACCTGCGCGGGCTGCGGCAAGGAATTGTTTTCAACCGGCACCAAATACGAATCGGGCACCGGCTGGCCGAGTTTCCACGCCCCGCTCAGCGCTGAAGCGGTCGGGACATCCGAAGACCGCTCGTGGTTCTCGGCGCGTACCGAAGTCCACTGCGCCGATTGCGGCGGGCACCTGGGCCATGTGTTCCCCGATGGTCCAAAGCCCACCGGGCTTCGTTACTGCATGAATGGCGTTGCCCTCGATTTCAAACCGGATAAGACCTGACCGCATGAAAAACACTTTGCCGAAACCGCCGCGGGCCGAACGCCGTCCGCGGGTCGAGACATTTCACGGCTATGAGAAGCGTGACGACTATCATTGGCTGAAGGCCGATAACTGGCAGGAGGTGATGCACGACCCTTCCCTGCTGCCGCAGGACATTCGCGATTTCCTGGAAGGCGAAAATACCTATCACCAGGCGGTGATGGCCGATACCGTTGAGCAGCAAGACAAGCTCTTCGCCGAGATGAAGGGCCGCATGAAGGAAGACGATTCCTCGGTGCCGGCACCTGATGGTCCCTATGAATATTTCTTGTCCTTTGTGTTGGGCGGCCAGCATCCGCGCTACTTGCGCAAAGCCCGCGGTGCCGAGGGGCCGGAGGAATTGCTGCTCGACGGCAACGAACTGGGGAAGGGCCGCGACTATTTCCGCTTTGGCGGAATCGCCATGTCGCCCGATCACAAACTCGCCGCCTGGTCGTTCGATGGCAATGGCTCGGAATTCTATGAACTGCGGGTGCTGGACACTTCGAAAGCAGAAGATGCCGCTGACGTGCTGCAGAACACCGCAGGCGGTGCCACGTGGGCCGCCGATGGCAAAAGCTTCTTCTATACGCTGCAGGACGATAACCACCGGCCCTTGAAGACCTTCCGGCATCTGCTTGGTAATTCTCAAGCCCAGGATGTTCTGGTCTATGAGGAAAAGGATACCGGCATGTTCACCGGTGTCAGCAAGTCCAGTTCGGAAAAATATATCCTTGTCGACATCCATGACCATGACACATCCGAAATCTGGATCATCGGCGCGGAAGCACCGGCGAACGAGCCCAAGCTGATCGCGGCGCGGGTGCCCGGTGTCGAGTACGAACTCGAACACTGGAACGATCGCTTCATCATCAAGACCAACATCAATGGTGCCGAGGATTACAAGATCGTGTGGGCGCCGGTCGATCGTCCGTCCCCGGACAATTGGACCGATCTCGTTCCGCATCGCCCCGGCATTTTCCTCGTTGGTTACTTCGTGCTGAAGAACTGGCTGGTGCGGATGGAGCGCGAGAACGCCCTGCCGCGCATCATCGTGCGTGACATGACGACAGGCGAGGAACATGCCATCGCCTTTGACGAAGAAGCCTATTCGCTGGGCTTCGGCGAGATGCGCGAATACGACACCGATATCTTGCGCTTCACCTATTCCTCGATGACGACGCCAGCCCAGGTGTTCGACTACAACATGCGCGACCGCACGCGCCTGCTGCGCAAGATGCAGGAAGTGCCGAGCGGCCACGATCCCAAGAACTACATCACCCGACGGGTGCTGGCGCCCGCCCATGACGGCGAGAGCATTCCGGTGACGCTGCTCTATGCGAAATCGACGCCACTCGATGGCTCGGCTCCCTTGTGGCTTTATGGCTACGGCTCTTACGGCATTTCAATTCCAGCGGGCTTCAACACCAATATTCTGTCACTTGTTGATCGTGGGTTCATCTACGCCATCGCCCATATTCGTGGCGGCCAGGAGAAGGGCCGCAACTGGTACAAGACGGGAAAACTTGAACACAAGACCAACACCTTCCGCGATTTCATATCGGCGGGAGAACACCTGATTGCGGCGGGACTGACCTCTAAGGGCAACATCGTGGCGCAAGGCGGCAGTGCGGGTGGCATGTTGATGGGGGCCGCCGCCAACATGGCGCCCGATCTGTTTCGCGGCATCGTGGCGGAAGTGCCCTTTGTCGATGTGCTCTCGACCATGCTCGACGACACCTTGCCATTGACGCCGCCCGAATGGCCCGAGTGGGGCAATCCGCTGGCCGACAAGAAAGCTTACGAAACCATTTCAGCCTATTCGCCCTATGACCGGATCGAGGCCAAGGCCTATCCCAATATTCTGGCGGTCGGCGGCCTCACCGATCCGCGCGTCACCTATTGGGAGCCGGCGAAATGGGTGGCGCGATTGCGTGAGCTCAAGACCGACGATAATCTGTTATTGTTCAAGACCAACATGGGTGCCGGCCATGGCGGCGCGTCGGGCCGCTTCGACCGGCTGAAGGAAGTGGCGTTTGTCTATGCGTTCGGGCTGAAGGTGGCGGGGATGGCTTGATGCTGCTCGATGCCGCCAAATCCTCTCTGTTGCTGGTCGATTTGCAAGAGCGCCTGTTGCCCGCCATGGCTGGTGGCGACGACGTTGAGCGGCAATGCGCCATCCTGCTCAAGGTGGCGAAGACGCTGGAGGTTCCGATCGCTGTCTCGGAGCAGTATCCTAAAGGGCTGGGCCATACCGTGCCGGGCCTCAAAGCTGACATCGGCAACGCGCCGGTGTTCGAGAAGCTCAGCTTTTCGTGCTGGAAGGATGCGGCGCTGAAGGACCATATGATCGGCCATCACGAACGGCAGCGGCCACTGGTGATCATCGGCGGCATCGAGGCGCATGTCTGCGTGCTGCAGACGGCCATCGATCTCGCCGCCGCCGGCTTCGGCGTGTTCGCAGTGGCGGACGCCATGGCATCGCGAACGGAGGCCTCAAAGGCACTCGCCCAGGAGCGCATGCGGCAGAACGGTATCGCCATCGTCAACACCGAGATGGTGGTGTTTGAATTGCTGAAACAGGCCGGGACGGCGGAATTCAAGGCGCTGTCGGCGCTGGTACAGTGAATTCAAAAAAACGCCCCAAAATTTGAATTCAAGGGTTTGAATTTAAAAATTGGGGTTGATTTTTTAATTGGAGGGGCCGTTGACCGCAACGCATCGGTCACTACGCCGAATTGACAATGGCGTCCGGCATTGCTCATTAGAACCTAATCCAAGGAGTAGCTCATGGCCGCCGCCGAATTCAACTGGGAAGACCCGCTCGATCTCGAAGCTCAACTCACCGAAGAGGAGCGGATGATCCGCGATGCCGCCCGGGCCTTCGCCCAGGACAAGCTGGCGCCGCGCATCAAATCCGCCTTCCGCGAGGAGCGCTTCGACCGCGAGATCATGAATGAAATGGGCGGCATGGGATTCCTCGGCGTCATGACGTCGAGCGACTATGGCGGCTCAGGTCTCGGCTACGTCGCCTATGGGTTGGTGGCGCGCGAGGTGGAGCGCGTCGATAGCGGTTACCGCTCGGCGATGAGCGTGCAGAACTCGCTGGTCATGCATCCGATCGAGGCCTATGGCAGTGAAGCCCAGAAACAGAAATATCTGCCGAAGCTCGCCACCGGCGAACTGGTCGGCTGCTTCGGCCTCACCGAGCCCGATGCCGGTTCCGATCCCGGTGGCATGAAGACCAAAGCGGTGAAGGTTCAGGGCGGCTATGTGCTGAACGGCAGCAAGATGTGGATTTCCAATTCGCCCATCGCTGACGTCGCCGTGGTGTGGGGCAAGACCGAGGATGGCGTTATCCGCGGCTTCCTCGTCGATCGCGGATTGAAAGGATTTTCCACTCCCACCATCGAAGGCAAGATTTCGCTCCGGGCGTCGGTCACCGGCGAGATCGTTCTCGACAATGTCGAGGTGCCGGAGGAAGCGCTGTTGCCCAAGGCCAAGGGATTGGCCGGTCCGTTCGGCTGCCTCAACAAGGCGCGCTATGGCATCGCTTGGGGGGTGATGGGTGCGGCCGAGGACTGCTGGCATCGCGCCCGGCAGTATACGCTGGACCGCAAGCAGGTCGGCAAGCCGCTGGCCTCCAACCAGCTGGTGCAGAAAAAGCTCGCCGACATGCAGACCGAGATCGCGCTGGGCCTGCAAGGCTGCATGGCGCTGGGCCGCGGCCTTGAGCGCGGCTCGCTCTCACCGCCCGCCATTTCGCTGATGAAACGCAACAATTGCGGCAAGGCTCTGGACATTGCCCGCGTGGCCCGCGACATGCACGGCGGCAACGGCATTTCGGATGAGTATCACGTCATCCGTCACATGGTGAACCTCGAGACGGTGAACACCTATGAGGGCACGCATGATGTGCATGCGTTGATTTTGGGCCGCGCGCAAACGGGGATACAGGCATTTCAGTGAGAACCGTTCGCATCGCCATCGCCGATCCGGCCGAGCCATCCGTCCGTGTACTGATCGATGAGCTCGATCATTACATGATCCCGCTCTACCCGGCGGAGAGCAATCACCTGCTCGACATCGAGACCTTGCGGCAGCCGGAGATGCGGTTCTTCGCGGCCTTCGTTGACGATGAGGTGATGGGCTGCGGCGGATGCTGGCTGCATGACGGCTATGCCGAGATCAAGCGCGTCTATGTGAGCCCTAAGGCGCGTGGATTGGGGTTGGCCAAGAAGCTGATGCAGCGGATCGAGGCTGAAGCCGTGGCGCATGGCAAGCTGGTGGCCAGGCTTGAGACCGGCATTCATCAGCCCGAAGCGCTGGGGCTCTATCGCGCCATCGGCTATATCAACCGGGGGCCGTTCGGGGAATATTCGGAAGATCCCAACAGCGTGTTCATGGAGAAGGTGCTGGTTTGACTGTCCTCGCCCTTCGAAAGAAGGGAGAGGGCGAGCTTTCGCGAGCGCCGCACAGCGGCGGGGACAGGGGCCCGCCGCGTGAGCGGTGGGATAGGTGAGGGGCAACCGAGCACTTCATAAGCAATTCCCTGCGGTCCCTCATCTCCCCCAAGCTTTGCTTGGGTCCCCTTCTTCTCCCGCCTTGCGGGAGAAGACTTCACGGCTTCGGCTGGAAGATGACAAAAATCTTGCGCAAGTACCTTCCGGCAGTTCCAGCGGCTTTCAGCCTGGTAATCGTCAAGGCAATCGCCGAAGCGCATGGGCGCGACTTTCACAGTCACCTTGCCCTGGCTGGTCCAGAACCGGCCTCCACAAGCCGGCACTTCGGCCAGTTTCGCTATTCCCGGGCAATTTCAGCGCCGCAGCAGCTCGGTCAGCGCGAGGCAGCCGACCACCAGGAACACGCCAATCCACTGGATGGGGCTGAGCCGCTCGCCAACCAGCAGCACGGCAAACAGAATAATCATAACCGGTTCGGATATGCTGAGTGTGGCGGCCCTTGCCGCGCCGATGATGTTTGCGCCGATGAAAAAGCCAAGATAGCCAAGCGAAAATGTAACTCCGACGGTGCCAAGTGCGATCCAGCCAAACGGCGAATTCGGCAGTTGGACGGCCTCGACTGCGCCGATGACCGGACCAATGACGGACGCAGCGCCAAAAACGAGAACGGCCCAAAGTGTCATGAGCAGGTTGGAGTGGGGCGCGCCCACAACTTTTGTGAGGTCAGTCATCGCGATGACCATCGCGGTGAACCCGAACATGCCCATCACGGCTATGGCGATGCCACGGGGATCGAGACTTGCCAGATCGACACCCAGAACCAGCACCAGACCCACAATGGCCAGGCCCATAAGCGCCAGGATCGGTGTGGTCAGCCTGGTTTCCCCGCGGTAGTGAGCGATCACGGCGATTGGAAAGGGAAACAGAAAAAGGATGATATTCGCCAAACTTATGTCGATGTACACGATCGAGGCCAATATCCCTATGGCGGCGGCGACGTGCGTCAGGCCGGAGACCGCGGCAAGGCGCATATTCTTGACGCTCACCCGATTGGCCTGGCCGGTCATCGCGATAAAGCCGATGAGGATGATGACGCCAATGATCGACCGTCCCAAAATCACAGCCAGCACGTTCGCCCCCTCGGCGTAAGCGAATTTCGCGGCTGACGGCATGAGACCAATAAGGACGGCTCCGCCAAGAATAAGGGAAATACCCTTAGCTTGACTGCTGCGCTGGATCACGGCTGCCCCTTCAAATCGTTGGAACGCGTCACTAGAATGCCGGAATGCCGCGAAAGAGGGCGTTCACCCGGTCCGGGGCTGGAAGATCACGAAAATCTTGCGCAAGGTACCTTCGGATTTCCAGCTGTTGGGCGTTCCCATCGGCACGAAGAAGGTGTCGCCGGCCTTGAAGCTTTGCTGGCGGCCGTGATCGTCCTCGAACGTCACCGCGCCCTCGATCAGGTGCATCAGCTCATGGCGCGGGAAATCGCTGAGCTTGCGGTGATAAGCCGTCGTATCCCAGACACCGGCGTGAAATTGTCCGGTGGCGTCCCTAAAATAGTCATGGGTATGCTGGGTTGGGATTGGCGACAGCAACATGGCGGGGGAAGGTGGCTCCGAGGCTGCGAGCGCCACGGTGGGATTGATCGCGATGATGCGCGGTGTTCCAGACGGGGCGGCCAATACCGGTGAATTGAACATCATCATGAATTTCTTGAAATAGGCGCATTGGTTCCAGATGCAGCGGCAGCCTCTTGGAATGATGAAGCTGTCGCCCGGACCAAACACGGCCTCGCGATCCGCCTCGACCATGACCACTTCGCCCGCAAGGACCATGACGAATTCGTCCACCGGCCAGTTCATCCAGCGGCCGAGATTGGCCTCCGATTCCCAGATGCCGGCACTGAGGCCAAGCCGATCCTCCTTGATCCAGAAGCGACCGCGGCTGCCGCGGTCACCGGCGGCGATCTCGGTTTCGGGGAAATCCGGCCAGGGCTCCAGCCCGGCGTTGCGGTCAAAGGCGATGATCGACGGTTTCGGCATGGGACACCTCAGGGTCCGACCATAGCCTCCTTCCTTGCGCGTTCAAGGCCGAACGACTAGATAGGGTTTTCAATTCCAGGAGGAACGACCATGGCCCTTGAACTGCCCGCCCTGCCTTATGCCTATGACGCACTCGGCCCCTTCATGTCGAAGGAGACGCTTGAGTTCCACCATGACAAGCATCACATGGCTTACGTGACCAACGGCAACAACCTGCTGAAGGATTCGGAATTCGCCGGCGCTTCGATCGAGGATATCTGCAAGAAGGCCTATGCCGGGAAAGTCGCAGGCCTCGTCAACAATGTCGGCCAGCACTATAATCACAATCATTTCTGGAGCTGGATGAAGCCCAATGGCGGCGGCAAAAAGCTGCCGGGCAAGCTGCAGGCGGCCATCGACAGCGATCTCGGGGGCTATGACAAGATGCGCGCCGACTTCGTGCAGGCAGGCCTGACACAGTTCGGTTCCGGCTGGTGCTGGATTGCGGTGAAAGACGGCAAGCTTACCATCACGAAGACGCCCAACGGCGAGAACCCGCTGATGCATGGCGCCAAGCCGATCCTCGGCTGCGACGTGTGGGAGCACAGCTATTACATCGACTATCGCAACGCCCGGCAGAAGTACCTCGAAGCCTTCGTCGATAGCCTGGTGAACTGGGACTACGTCGAAGAGATGCGCGCCAAGGCCTGAGGCTTGATGATATCATGAATTGCGGCCGGGCTTCGACCCGGCCGTTTTCGTAGATGGGGAACCTGCCATGCCACTGCTCAATCGCGCCGTCGAACTCAAGCCCGAGATCGCCGCCTGGCGGCATGAGCTGCATCAAAATCCCGAACTGCTTTACGATACCCATTGGACTTCCGCCTTCGTCACGGAGAAACTCAAGAGCTTCGGTTGCGACGAGGTGGTGACGGGGATTGGCCGCACCGGGGTTGTCGGCATCATCAAGGGGCGGCAAGGGGCGGGCGGTGTCATCGGGCTTCGTGCCGATATGGATGCGCTGCCGATCACAGAAGCGACGGGCAAGGCTTACGCCTCGAAGTTTCCAGGCAAGATGCATGCCTGCGGCCATGATGGACACACCGCCATGCTGCTGGGTGCGGCGCGCCACTTGTGCGAGACGCGGAATTTCGCGGGCGCAGTCGCGGTGATCTTTCAACCGGCGGAGGAAGGCGGTGCCGGCGCTCTGGCCATGGTGCAGGACGGACTGATGGAGCGTTTCGGCATCGAAAAGGTCTTCGGCATGCACAATGAGCCGGGCGGTGCTGTCGGCACATTCGCGGGCCGCGTTGGGCCGATCCTCGCATCGGTCGATACGTTCTCGATCACAGTGACGGGCGTCGGCGGACATGCGGCTGGCCCGCATCGCGCGGTTGACCCGATTTTCATCAGCGCACAGATTGTTTCGGCACTGCAGGGCATCGTGTCGCGTGGTGCCGATCCGCTGGACTCACTTGTCGTCACCATCACGCAATTTCATGCCGGTGATGCGATCAACGTCATTCCACCATCGGCACAGCTCGTCGGCACGACGCGCGCCTTGAAACAATCAACGCGCGAGATGGCCGAGCAGCGCATTCGTGCCACGGTGAGCGGCATCGCCACGGCGCTCGGCGGCACGGCCGAGATCAACTATGCGCTGGTGAAGCCCTATCCGGTGACGGTCAATCACCAGAACGAGACGCTGCAGGCGCTTGCCGTGGCGCGGCAAGTGGCGGGCGATGCCCAGGTCGACGGCAATACGCCGCCGGTGATGGGGGGCGAGGATTTTGCTTTCATGCTGGAAACCCGCCCCGGAGGCATCATATGGATCGGCAATGGTGACACCGCGTTCCTGCATCATCCCGCCTATGACTTCAACGACGATGCCATTCCCCATGGTGTGAGCTATTGGGTGAACCTTGCCGAGACATTTCTCAAGCCCAGGGAGGGCTGATTTTGGTTCAAGTATTCGACGGTCACAACGATGTGCTGCTGCGCTTGTGGAGCAAGACGGAAGGCGATCCGGTTGCGGATTTTCTCAACGGCGACGGCCAGGGCCATCTCGACCTGCCGCGGATGATCAAGGGCGGACTGGTTGGCGGTTTCTTCGCCATCTTCGCGCCGGCGCCCAAAGATCCGAACCCTGCCGATGATGAAGAATTGAATCCGCCACCGGCAAGTCAAGTCGTGCAGGTTCAAGCGCTGGCCGCCACCGTCGGCATGGCCTCGCTGTTGTTCCGCATCGAGGCGGCGTCAAACGGTGCTTTCAAGGTGTGCCGCAGCGTGGCGGAGCTGCGTGCCGCGATATCAGCGGGCCAGATCGCGGCGATCTTCCATATCGAGGGCGCCGAGGCGATCGATGCCGATCTGAAATCGCTCGACGTGCTGTATCAGGCGGGCCTGCGCTCCATCGGCCCGGTGTGGAGCCGCGACAATGTCTTTGGTTCAGGCGTGCCGTTCCGCTTCCCGTCATCGCCCGATACCGGCCCCGGCCTCACGGATGCAGGCAAGGCGCTGATCGGCCGCTGCAATGAATTGAAGGTTCTGGTCGACCTCTCGCACCTGAACGAGAAGGGCTTCTGGGATGTGGCGAAGATCAGCACAGCACCCCTGGTGGCAACGCATTCCAACGCTCATGCCCTTTGCCAATCGTCACGCAATCTGACCGATGATCAGATCAGGGCCATCGGTAAATCCGGCGGCATGATCGGCCTCAACTTCGCCAATGGATTCCTGCGCGCCGATGGCAAGTGGCAGAGCGAGAATGGCCTCGACACCCTGCTGCGCCATCTCGATCACCTGATGAAACTGGCTGGCGAAGATCACGTGGGGCTCGGCTCGGATTTCGATGGTGCCCGCATCCCCTCGCAGATCGGCGACGCGGCGGGCCTGCCCAATCTCATCGCAGCCATGCAAGTGCATGGCTATGGCGAGGCACTTATCGCCAAGCTCGCCTCCGAGAATTGGCTGAAGGTTCTGGAGCGTACCTGGGGCGGGTGAGCGGTATAGACACATTTGCAGATGTGTCTATAGTTGCGCCTATGGGAAGTCGGGATGAATAAGCAGAATTCTCTCGCGGTCGTTGTCAACCATGACAAAGAAATTGGTGTGTGGTACGTCGTGTCCACCGATGTTCCCGGTCTCAATGTGGAAGCGGAGACGCTGGATGAGTTAGTTTCGGTGGTCGCAGACCTCGTGCCGGACTTTATCTCCGCCAATCTGCCTGGCAGTGCGACAGACATGCCGATCTGTATTCAGCATGTGGTGAATGCCAAGCCCGCTTTTGTCGCGTAAATGAGGTCGAATCTTTATTCCGACGAAGTCCGAATGATCAAGAACGCAAGACGCCAGCTTGTTCGGCAGAGTGATGCGGTACTACCGATCATATCTTTTGGGCTTTGAGGGTCGCATATTTCTTTTCATCCGCTATTTCTGTTGCTAAGAACTTAACCCATTCCTCAGAGTAAGTGTAGTCCTCATGCGCTTGATGATATCGGCAATATTTCCTATTTGTTTCACTGGGATTGTCAGAACCATTGCGTTGGCGTACTCGGTAATGTCGCCAAGCTTGTGTATGATTGTGCAATGAGAATCGCTTACCAGATAGCTTTCTTACTCGACTAACTACTACGCCTGCTTTTAAGGGGTAAAGCTCATCCGCAGGTCTGAACTTCTGAAGTACATTTCTGATTTCGAGTCCTTCGTCTGAACCAGGGCTGACAAATGCGAAATGAGCTTCGCCTTTTGTGGATGCATCAAGCGTGTACACTACTCGCATGCGATATTCGAGGTCCTGGAGTTGCTCTTCAGTCATTTCCATTGTCAATCTGGCATCAAGGGCTTCGATATATTCTGGGACGGCGAATTTTTGTAATGTCGCTATCTGTTCAGTTCCCAGTTTTGCAAATTGTAAAGAAACCGAAAGTTCATGCAATAGTGATGCCTGAGGGCCAAACAACTTGCACAGTAGTGTTTCGAAATTTAGACAGCAGGCCTGAAACAGCGACAACCATTTTGGATCGCTGAGGCCAAGGAGTTTGTGCTCGACTGTATTCCTAATTTCAATGACGTCAGACAAGTTCTTGTTCGCGCCTGCGGAGAGCGGGCAGTCAGCCCGTTTCAAAATTTGACTCAAGAGGAGCGAAAATCCCTCCTTATTCACAATGTTTATGTTCTTGCGAATGTAGTGCTCGTGAAGCAAATATGTCCAAGCGATGCTTGCCAACACCGAGAACACTTCAGTCTTGAACCGAACAAGAGGGCTATTGAAAATCTGGACGGCCAATAGCATTGCATCGCGTGCGCGAATGAGTCTCTCGTCTTCGAAACTGTTAAGTCCAGTTTTTGGATCAAACGACCGCTTCTTTAGTTTGAAGAACTCGACTTCATCTTCTGTCGCCGGATGAATTCTTGCATCCCTTTTTACACCTGTGATCCGGGCGCTGTTAACTGTTGCCTTCCGTCCGCTATTGACTAGAGCCTGAATGTCTTGATTACGCATGCCCTGCCCAAGCAATGCTTTAACTATCTTTTTCTCTTCGAACGTCAGTGCTCCTAGCCTGCTACGAACTGCCATGAGTGCGCTCCGGACTGTCATGAACTGACTATACGCTTACCTTGGGCAATGAAGGTGGGTTTTGTCTCCCCAAGGGTTTCGGGACCTCGCGGCAGACTGCCCAACGTTTCGTTGACTTAGCGTAAGCGTCTGTGGCGAATTGACACCTACTAGGGCGAGCTTTAGCAGTGCTAATATTTCTTCATGAAGCTTTCCGACTGGCTTATTAATAGCAATACTTCGCAATCGGAACTGGCGCGGCGGCTGGGGGTGACCCAGGGGCGCGTGTCGCAGCTTGTTGGTGGTGCTTTGCCGTCGCTCGAGCTGGCGAAGAAGATTGCCGCCGCCACCGGCCAGAAGGTCAAGCCGCAGGATTTTGGAGATCAGGACATGGCGAAAGAACAGCGGCTCGACAGCGTCGAGGAGGCGATCAAGGCGATTGCCAATGGCGAAATGGTGGTGGTGGTCGATGACGACGACCGCGAAAACGAGGGCGACCTGATTGCGGCTGCCGCCAAGATCACGGCGGAGCAGATGGCCTTCATGGTGCGCCACACGAGTGGAATCGTTTGTACGCCGATCACCGCCGAGGATGCAAAACGCCTCAAGCTCGATCCCATGGTGGCGCTGAACGATGCGCCGATGGGCACCGCCTTCACCGTCACCATCGACTACAAGGAAGGCCTGACCACCGGCATTTCAGCGAAGGTACGCGCCGCCACGGCCCACGCGCTGGCCAATGGCATTGTGGTGGCGGGCGATTTCGTGCGGCCCGGGCATATCTTTCCGCTGGTCGCCAAATCCGGCGGCGTGCTGATGCGTTCCGGCCACACCGAGGCCGCCGTCGATCTGGTGCGGCTGGCGGGGCTTTATCCGGCCGGCGTCATTTGCGAACTCGTCAACGATGACGGCACGGTGAAGCGGGGGCCGCAGGTGCTGGCCTTTGCGCGCGAATTCGGCTTCAGGATCATCTCGGTTGCCGATCTCATCGCCTATCGTCAGCGCCGCGAACGCCTGGTGGAACAGACCTCGAAATTCGATGTCGAAACCGCCATCGGCAAGGCGCAAGGGTATGCCTACGTCACCCCCTTCGACCAGGTGGAGCAGCTGGCGCTGGTGTTCGGAGATGTCACGTCGGGCAAGCCCGTGCCGGTGCGGCTGCATCGCGAGAATGTGCTGGAAGACGTGTTCGGCACCCGCGGCACGCTCAATCAGGTGTTTGAGATCTTCAAGCGCGAGGGGGCCGGCATCCTGGTCTATCTGCAGGAAGGGGCGGCAGGCGTTCCGCCCGGCCAGATGGCAACGGAAAAATCGGCAAGCGCCAAATCGCGCGAGCAGGCGTGGCGCGATGTCGGCCTTGGCGCCCAGATCCTGCGCGATCTCAATGTCAGCGCCATCCGGCTGATTTCGTCATCGAACCGGCATTATGTCGGGCTGTCGGGTTTCGGCATCGAAATCAGCGAGACAATAAAGCTCGAAGGATAGCGCTTTCACGAATCCTCCGGCTTGAGATAGGCTCGGGCACATGCCCCGGCTCAAGGTCAAGACCGCCAAGACCCTGCCCATCCTCGGATGGAAGGAACATGTGTCGCTGCCCGATCTCGGCATCGGCCGGTTCACCGCCAAGATCGACACCGGCGCCACCTATTGCGCGTTGCATGCCACCGAGATCGAAGTGCACCACGGCACGGTGTCGTTCCGCTTTGAAGATGGCGACGTGCTCGGCACCGAGCTTGCCGGGCGCAAGGTCATCACCAGCTCGAACGGCGAGAAGACCAGGCGCTGCGTCATCCGCACACCGATCAAGATCGGCAAGCACGTCATCATGTCGGAAGTGACGCTCATCGACCGCTCGACGATGAAAGACAAGATGCTCATCGGCCGGAAATTCCTCGGTGGAAGGTTCGTAGTCGACCCAAGGCAATCCTTCGCGCTTTCGGTCAAGAAAAAGAAACGCAAAGCAAAATAAAATGAAAATCGCCCTGCTGACCCGCAATCCGAAACTCTATTCGCACAAGCGCCTGATCGAGACGGCCGAGGCGCGCGGTCACGAGATCGTGCCCATCGACTATCTCAAGTGCTACATGAACATCACATCGAAGAAACCGGAGCTGCGCTATCTGGGTGCAAAGCTCGATGGCTTCGAGGCGGCGATTCCGCGCATCGCGGCCTCGCACACGTTTTATGGCCTCGCCGTGCTGCGGCAGTTCGAAATGATGGGAGTCTATCCCTTGAACGAGTCGGTGGCCATCGGCAGGTCGCGCGACAAGCTGCGCTCGCTGCAGCTTCTGGCCCGCGATGGCGTCGGCCTCCCCGTCACGGCGTTTGCCAATGATTCAACGCGTACCGACGATGTGTTGAAGATCGTCGGCGGGGCGCCGGTGGTCATCAAGCTCTTGGAGGGAACGCAAGGCATCGGCGTGGTCTTGAGCGAGACGCACAAGTCGGCGAAGTCGGTGATCGAGGCCTTTCATGGCGCCGACATCGCCATTCTGGTGCAGGAATTCATCAAGGAAGCGGAGGGCCGCGACATCCGTGCTTTCGTCGTCGGGCGGCGCATCGTGGCGACCATGGAACGAAAAGGTGCAGAGGATGATTTCCGCTCCAACTTGCATCGCGGCGGTTCGGCCAGGGAAGTGGAGTTGAGCCCGGCGGAACGCTCAACCGCGCTGAAGGCCGCCAAATCCATGGGGCTCAATGTGGCCGGTGTTGACATGTTACGCTCGGCGCATGGCCCGGTGGTGATGGAAGTTAATTCATCGCCGGGACTTGAGGGCATCGAGCAGGCGACCAATGTCGATGTGGCCGGGGCCATCATCGGATTCATCGAGAAAAATGCCGGACCTGGAAAAACCAAGACCAGGGGCAAGGGATGAGCAGTTTTCAAATTGGCGATGTGACCGTTGCACCAGGCACCCGCGCGACCATCGACCTGCCAGTCAGCACGCTGTCGAACCACACGCGCATGTCATTGCCGGTGCATGTGGTCCATGGCGAGAGCAAGGGCCCGGTGATGTTCGTCTCCGCCGCCATTCATGGCGACGAGATCCTGGGCGTCGAGATCATCCGCCGCGTGCTGGCGCATCCGGCCTTGGGGACGATGAGCGGCACGCTACTGGCCATTCCCATCGTCAACAGCTTCGGCTTTCTCAATCACACCCGCTATATGCCCGACCGGCGCGATCTCAACCGCTCGTTTCCCGGTTCCGACCAGGGCTCGCTGGCTTCGCTGCTCGCCGATTTGTTCTTCCGCGAAGTGGTGTTGCGCAGCCAATATGGCATCGACTTTCACACTGCCGCCTTGCACCGCACCAACCTGCCGCAGGTGCGGCTTGCGCCGGGTGACCCGAAGCTGTTGCAGATGGCGGAAGCCTTCGCGCCGCCGGTCATCCTGATGTCACGACTGCGCGAAAAATCCTTGCGCCTGTGCGCCGGTGATGTCGGCGTGAAGGTGTTGCTCTACGAAGGCGGCGAGGCGCTGCGCTTCGATGAAGCCGCCATCGACATGGGCGTCAAAGGCTGCCTGCGGGTGATGGCGCATCTCGGCATGATCGAGCCGGCGGCGAAGAAGGCGGCGGGTGAGACGGTGTTCTCGGATGCTAGTTCCTGGGTCAGGGCGCCGGAGGGCGGCATTCACCACTCGATGCGGCGCACCGGTGACCGGGTGGACCGCCAAGAAGTCATCGGCGTCGTCGCCGATCCGCTGGGGACGAGTTCAGTGCCGGTGGTCGCCGAAGACGACGGCATCATCGTCGGGCGCAGCCATTTGCCCATCGTCAACAAGGGTGACGCGCTGTTTCATATCGCAAGGTCAAGACCCTTGACCAGTCTCAAGAAGAAAACCGGAAGCGCGGCCCCGCTGCTGGATGAAGACGAGATTGTTTAGGGCGGCTGGTGCGGCGATTGCCGATTCCTGCCGGTCGATGCGCCGGCACACATGGGACTCCTGCATTGGGTGAAGGTCAGAAAGACAGTTGACTGCCCGCACCGTATTGCTGGTGGATGTCATCGAATCGAATGACGACACGGTTGCTGCCACTGCGATAGTCTTGCTCTTCGTTTGCGTTGCACCTGTGAGATGAATTGCCGGCGCCGGAAATGCTTTGATAGAGTTGCCAAAAACTGGTATAGCGCGAAAGCGACAAACTTGTGGTGAATACCGGACGATCTGACACAAGGAGATCCATGCCATGCGTGCATTGTTTGCGAGCCTTGTTGCTGCGATCTGCCTGTCGAATGTCGCGGCCCATGCCGACGGTCCACCGATAGATTCAAAGCGGATCATTAACGGCGCGCGGATCGACGTCGAGACACAGCGTTCGCGTGGCCTCGTCACCGTGAACGGCGGTTGCAGCGGCACGATGCTCACGCACAAGTGGGTGATTACAGCCGATCACTGCATCACGACCGATGGAAACATTGGCGGACCGCCCGTTCGGTTCGCCAACCTCACGGTGACCGCGACATGGTCAACCACCTCGGCCCGGCCAACGCAATACGTGCGTTTCTCCGGCGCGCCGAACAATCTCGACATTGCCCTGGTGGAGCTTGGCGATGTCGACATGGGAGGGCCGGTGCGCGCCCTTCCGGATCTCGACAACGGGGCCTTGGTGACCACGTTGGACATCCTGAAGAATGGCCGGGGGTTTTTCTTCTTTGCACGGCGCGATCCGGGACCGCCGGCGAGAGACATTGCCTCAGGCGGCGGTGGCCCCTACCGCGAGGCCATATTTAGGGCGAGCAACATCGTGGCCAATTCCTATCAGCTCCAAATGAATGCAAACAATCAGGTTGGTGCAGCAGGCGATAGCGGCGGCTCGGACTGGATGCTCCGTGCCGGACAGGCGCCCCTCATGGTGGGGATCCAGTCCACGTGCAGCAGAACGTCATGCCTTGCCGGTCACGTTTGCAATCCCGCCGATCCGTGGACCTGGGCAACCGGCATCAGCCTCTGCACGAGCGGCCGCGTATCGCCGATCCGCAATGACATCATCAGAGCCGCCTGCGACCAGAAAGGCAACGTGCTGCTGCGGCCCACGATCTTCTCCACGCGATGGCGGTGCGTGCCCCGTACCATTCAGTCCATGCAGGTCATCGACCTGCTGCTTTTGACAAATAACTGATGTCCTCGGACAGCGAAAGTTCAGCACTGAAACGATAGGAGTTGCCCATGTCACTCTTTCTCCGCACAAAAGTAGCGCTAGCCGCAGTCACGTTCCTGGGGGTGGCCGGAGCCATGACCAGTCCTGCGAACGCGGTCCCCACGTTCTCGCCCTGGGCCCGGGTTCTCAGCATGCAGGTAGGATGGGTTCTGGACCGCATGTTGGTCTTCCCCAATACAGCTTCATTGACCAACCCCGATGCTTGCCCGATCGTGACCAACGGCTACATTCTCAAAGAGACCGATGCAGATCGGAAGACATCCTATGCGATGCTTCTATCGGCGGTTCTCAACCAGCGCGAAGTAACCATGGTGATCGACGGCTGTTTTGAAGGCCGGCCGCGCATCATCAGCGTCGCCATCCGCTGAGGCGGTCGACTCGGGAAAATTGCCTGGTCGATGCGGTCCTCCGTTCCGCCACCCATGGTGACCGGATAGGAATAGGCCGCACCGCCCCGGAGTTCCTTTGCTACGGTACCGGCATCGGACACACAACTCGGATCGCCGGAGTTGGCGGCGATGCCCTGTTGCACGTGGTGTGGGTAGGAACCCGGACACTTCGCACGCTATCGTCTCCCATGGCGAACGAGTTCCCGCCCGGACGGACCGGTCCGGCAAGGGTGAAGTCACGTCAGCATGACGGAGTGGAACGGGCAAGCCACTGGGAAAAGCCTGGCGGAGTTGTCTTTACCGCCAGTTCTTGCTAACTCTTATTCTTTACCAACATCAAATGTCTGTTGGAGTTAGCGACATGGCGCGCTGGATTTTAGGCATTTTTTCCGAAGTTCTCCGGCCGGTCATTGCCGGCATGGCATTGTTTATTGGCATGCTTGCCGCGATGATTTCCGCCAACGCGGCAGTCGTGCCCGAGTTGAGCGTCCGGCAGGATCCGCCATTCGCGCTGAGCTTCGCTTATGGCGCGGCGGTCGATCCGCTCGGCAACATCTATGTGGCGGACACCTACAACAATCGCGTCATCAAATACGATCCGCAGGGGCGCCCGCGCCGCGCCTGGGGAAGCTTCGGCAGCGAGTTGGGGCAATTCTACTATCCCCTCGGCGTGGCGGTGGGCATCAATCCGTCGACAGGCGGAACCCGTATCTATGTGGCCGATACTTTCAACCACCGGATCGCCGTGTATGACAGTCAGGGGCGGTTTCAGTTCGTGTTTGGCGGATTGGGCAGCGGCGACGGGCAACTCGACCACCCGGAAGGCATCGCGGTTCTTCCGCACACCGCGAGCGGAACACGCGATGTCTGTGTCGCCGATTCACGCAACGCCCGCATCTCGTGCTTTAGCGAACAGGGCACCTGGAAGCGCTCGTTCTATTGCTCGCAATGCCCCGGCCAGCGCTTCTTCAAACCCGTGGGGCTGGCCATCCGTGCGCTGACAAGCGGCAGTTACCGCCTTTATGTTGCGGACAATTATCCAGGCCAGATTCACGTGATCGACGGCAATGGCAGGTGGATCAGGAGTTTCGGCGGTCCCGGCCAGAGCGGCGAACTGGCGTTTCCCGACGACATCGCGGTCGATCCGGACGACGGCGCGGTGTTTGTCACCGATACCGGTTTCGGCGTCGAGCAGGTGTCCCGGTTCAATCCGGACGGCACTTTCGACTATGCTTTCAAGAGTGACGGTCTCAACGGTTTCGTGTCGCCGCATGGCCTGACAATGGACGGACAGGGGGCCCTCTATGTGGTGAGCAGCGGCACGCCATCCGTCACAAAATTCAAGATCGAGGCGCCGGCGCTCACGGCCGGCTTATTGCCCACCGCTTCGCGCCAATACTGGGCGGAAACCCGGGGGGCGTGGTTTGATATCGCCTACAATGGCGTGGAGCAGACCTGCGTCGGCGGCGCTAGCGCCACGATCACAGCGCCGGGCCGCAGCTGGACAATCAGGACGTCGGCAAGCGAAATTCCGGTGAAATGGAGCTTTACCCCGATCAAGATGGACTTGACGGTCGCCCAGATCAGCAAG
>JANPCS010000026.1:0-1555 GCA_031431065.1 Hyphomicrobiales bacterium
GCACCGGCACGACAAGGCCCTTCTCGGTCCCCACAGCCACGCCGACGTGGTAGGAATTCTTGTAGACGATGTCATCGCCATCGATCTCGGCATTGACAGCCGGAATCTCTTTCAACGCCGCAATGCAGGCCTTGACGAAGAAGCTCATGAAACCAAGCTTCACGCCATGCTTCTTCTCGAACACATCCTTATATTGATTGCGCAGCGCCATCGCCGCCGACATGTCGACCTCGTTGAAAGTCGTCAGCATCGCCGCCGTGTTCTGCGCATCCTTCAAACGCCGCGCAATGGTGAGGCGCAGCCTCGACATCTTGACGCGCTCCTCGCGCGCCGCATCGCCCGCTGCTGATGCGGCCCGTGGCGCCGCCACAGGTGCTGCCGGAATGACCAGCGGCTTCACGTCAGCAACAGCAGGCTTTTCCAGATGCGCGATGACATCGCCCTTGGTGATCCGCCCATCCTTGCCGGAGCCCGGAACAGCGGCGGTGTCGACCTTGTTCTCCTCCACCAACTTCCGCACGGCGGGTGACAGCGGCGCATCGGATTTGGCAGCAGCGGCAGGCTCCGCCTTCTTCGGCGCCAGCACTTCAACAGCCTTTGCCGGTGCAGTACCGGCCGCCCCTTCCTCGATCCGCCCCAACAGCGCCCCGACATTCACTGTCGTGCCCGGTGCGGCATCGATGAACGCCAGCTTGCCCGATGCCGGGGCCGGCACTTCCACCGTCACCTTGTCGGTTTCGAGTTCGACCAGCGGCTCGTCGGCCTTCACCGATTCTCCCGCCTGCCGGAACCACTTCGCAATCGTTGCCTCGGTGACCGATTCACCCAAGGCCGGTACGCGGATTTCTTTTGCCATCTGGTCTTGTCCCTTAAGCTTTGCTGTCGCCGAGTGCGTCTTCGAGGAAGGCTTTGAGTTCCTTCACGTGGCGGCTCATCAATCCGGTTGCGGTCGAGGCCGAGGGCTGCCGCCCGGCATAGCGCGGCCTGGGCTTCTCGGCACCGATGAAGTCGAGCACCCGTTCGATATTGGGTTGCGCGAAACTCCAGGCCCCCATGTTGTAAGGCTCCTCCTGGCACCACACGAACTCCGCCTGCTTGAAGCGCGCCAATTCGTTGATCAAGGCTTTGTGCGGCCACGGATAGAGCTGCTCGATGCGCAGCAGATAGATGTCGCTCAAGCCCCGCTTCTCGCGCTCCTCGTAGAGATCGAAATACACCTTGCCGGAACACAGTACCACGCGCCGCATCTTCTCATCCGCCACCAGCTTGATCACTTCATTGGCGTGGATCTCGGCATCGTCCCACAGCAAGCGGTGGAAGCTCGTGCCCTCACCCATCTCGGAGAGTTTCGATGTCGCCCGCTTGTGCCGCAACAGAGACTTCGGCGTCATGATAATCAGCGGCTTCCTGATGTCGCGCTTCATCTGCAGCCGAAGGATGTGGAAATAATTGGCGGGCGTCGTGCAATTCGCCACCTGCATGTTGTCTTCCGCACACATCTGCAGGAAGCGTTCGAGGCGTGCTGATGAATGCTCCGGCCCCTGGCCTTCATAGC
>JANPCS010000027.1:0-5541 GCA_031431065.1 Hyphomicrobiales bacterium
CCGGTCCAATCCCATATCAACCCACCTGGTCTTCAGATCGATCTGCGGTGCGCGGGTGCCGTCTGGCGCGGGGCTCTGCACAATTCCCGCTGTGTTGTCGCCGAACTGCGTGTCGATGCAACTGTGGGGATTGCCCTCGTAGGGTCCAACCTTGATACCAAGACAGTTTATCATCCATCTGTTCATTGTGTAGTTGTCCCATGCGCCAAACCAGTCCATGTGAAACGACTGTCCGTTGAGAAACGGTTTCTCGGGATTCATGCGATCGGAAGAGAGGTACCATTCCTTGTAGTCTTCCGGACCCTGATGACTGAAAGAAACCGATATGAAAACGCGCGGAATCTCGTACCATCCTTGCGGGCAGATGCCGCCGAGGCCTGAATTGTTTTCGCGAATGGACTGCCTGACGTGACTCCGGCCGTCGGGACTCGACAGATTTTTTCCGTCCCAGCAACTTGGAGACGCCACGGTGGCTGAGATTGCTTCTGTCGCCGGGCAGGTCAAAGTGACGGTGCCATCGGCGTTTCTGAGATAGGGTTGCAGTGGCGAGAGAGGAACCGGCGAATGTTCGTTTGCGCCATTGCTGTTCTCGCATTTCCATCCTCCGAAACCGTTCCCGGCGTATCGGTAGCTGCCATAAGTCCCGATGCGATTGGCTGCGGCAATCTCGTTCTTCTGCCGCAAGTCCTCCGGATCCCCCGGATTGAAACCGAATACGAAGTTCAGACCCCTGTAAAGTTTGATGAGCCGCTTGCGCCGGTCTTCCGTCGTTACGTAGTAGACGGTGGCGTAGTCCATCTTTATGACTCCAGGCTGCCCTCCTGGTACTTGTCCGTCTTTGAGCACAGCGGGAAACCAATAAGCAGACCGGTTCAGCGGTCCGCCACCGCAAGTGCTGCCTCCCGTGGTTCTCAGGCTTTCGTAAGTGCTGTTCGCGCTGGCAAGCGTATTGCCGAAGTACATGTGAGTGTGACTGGCGCCCGGCCGGCCCGGCGCCACGATGGGGTCGTCATTGCTGACGTGAGAATAGTTGCAGTGCGTACGGAATTTCGCTTCTCCGCCTAACGTGGGATGCGGATAGTAGGGGCTGACTTTCCACCGGGCGGTATCGAAATTCGACAGTATGATCGGCAGCGGCCGTGCAACCGGCCTGCCGCCTCTCTCGTCGGAACCATCGCCCAGGGTCGGCGGAACATAAGGCCAGTTTGTCGGTGTGTAAGTAACCGCGGCCGGAACGAATTGATCCGTGCCAGTCTCGTTGCCAGCAGCTGGTGACACATGCATGTGACCGCCTTGGGCATTTTTCACTTCGGCCGCATGCGCTTCGGTTCCCCCAAGAGCGAGTGCCATCACACCAGCTGGTACACTGACAGACGTGGCTGCCGCGCACTTGAGTATCTTCGAAAACGTCCCCATCACTCGGTACCTCACATTGCCTGACGCGAACCAATCTTGGTGTTGGTCTCGGCTGCACATAAGAGCACAACAAGCTTAAGCCGCCTCTAAGCGGTTTCCATCAATTAGAAGCGATTTGTGGCCCCGTCCCGCAAACTCCGTTATTGGATAATTCTTTCCTGAAACTTTCGGCACAATTCCCCGCGAAAAACTTACTCGCCGTTTACCAACTTCAAGAGTTTGCCGTCCGATCGGCGCCCGGAGTTGACTCAAATTATTGACGGCACTCGGTAACGGAGAAGACCCGTCGATGGCGCGAGTCCGAAGAAGGCATCCACGATGTAATGAGCAGTGAGCCGCCAGAGATGTCACGGCTCCTCCACTCATGGTAAACGCTGTCCGTCTAGACTCATCTGTCCGGAGCCAAAGTAACGATGAGGAGAGAATTGCCGGTTCGCCGATCGGAAAATTAACGGCCGGTACGTTGTTGGCTGCGTCCCGAAGGAGTTGCTTGCAGAGGACGGACATCTGGACGTTCTGAAGAAAGTACCTTCGGAATGGACTCTGGCGGCGGCACGTCTGTCCGCATTCCAGACAGCGCTATTCCAACCGCGCCGACGACCGCCGAGAAGTACTGCCCCGTTGCGGTGATGAACACCCACTCAAACCACGAATGCACGGCCACGATCGTGAATGCGACAAGAATACCCAGCATGAGCGCGCCACGTTCGCTCTCTGGTTCGCGGATGGCCCCGCCGAAGCAGGACACCATCACAGCGGCCAGTCCCCAGACGAATGCCGCCAGACCCACGACATTCATCTCCGCCAGGATCAGCAGATAGGCATTATGAACGTGTCCCGACAAGCTCGAAGACACTGGCGCTACGCCGGCGTTGGCGTAAAATCCCTCCGAATTAGCCACGACAACAAATGTGTTGGCTCCAACACCCAGCGGATAAGCCGACGAGATAGCCCAGGCCGCTGCACTGTATGCCGCTCTCTCGTCATACTCGTCGGAAAGCGGCGCATCTCCAAAGCGGCTCCCCAGGGAATTAAGCGCCAGAGGGATCGCAATGGCGCTCGCCACGAGCAGTACCATCAGCATTTTGAATTTCTTGGCGCTTGGATGGATAGCCATCGACAAAATCATCACTGCGGCCACCCCTAACCCAAAGAGTCCGATCGATGCCCGGGAGGCCGTGAGAATTGCAATTGCTGCTCCGCTTAGAACGACAGATTTTTCCCAGAGCTTCGATTTGCGATTGAGAATGATCGCCACGAACGGAAAAACGACGAAATGTATCACCATGCCAAGCATGTTCTGGTGGCCGAATGTTCCGGTTGATTGCACCACGCCTGTTGTCACCTTAAACCAAAGAACGACAATTGCCTCGATGCAAATACCGATCGCCAGTCCTAGAAAGACATACTCGGCGACTTTCTTGTCACCTGTGCAACCTTTCCAGACGACATATGAGACGAAAGCCAGACGGATGCTTTGCCACAAGTAAAAACCACTGGCTATTGGCAGACTCGACATCGCTACCGAGAAAGACGCTGCGAGAAGAAACACCGTTACCTGGGCTCTAAGTGGATACCTCACGTCTGCTTGGCTTTGCTTTGCCGGCTGGCCTTGCGCAAGAAACAGCGCAAATGCAAGCAGATCAAGAGCGGTAATTTCGAATCCCTTGACATGACCGTTCCAAAATGGCCACGCATAAACCGACATCGCAAAACTAGAGGAGAATGTTATACCAAAACAGAAGAAACCCAGCAGAATCCAAACGGCCCGATACCATTTTGCGTTTTTACGAATTGTCCCGCTAAGCGGAAACACGCAGATGAGAGCCGGGATCAAAATGATGAACTTCATTGTCGGCTTTCTTCAAACACATGAGAATGCGTCATTCCGCTCATGCCGGCGTCGGCGTTCATCGTCGATCCCAGATGAGCCAAAGAGTGGCTGCAACTTCCACTACCGCCACGGCACTTGGCTGACAAGCGGCAACTGAGACAAGTGCCACAAGAGCCATGTCCGGTCAATTTGCGGGAGGATACTGCAGAGGGATTTCGTGCCGCTGGTGTACGGAAGATGGCAACATCCAAGCATGATTGCTTTGGGGTTTCTTCTGGGTTAGAAGCTGCGCGGTCTTTGGCGGTCCCCAGGTGAGGATGCAGGGTTAAGAAGAGTGCGTGTTCTGTTTGCCCTTCCGGGCTTTCACAAAGTCGACAGGGGAGCTGAAACCGCACTCCTTGCCGTGGCAAACGAGTTGGCGTTGCACGGCGTGAGCGTTATGGTATTCGGCTCCGGACATGTCCGGGCAGGTAGCGCCTATGAATTCCGGCATGTTGGGGCAATTCCCAGATCCTGGTTTCGGAAATTTCCATCGGTGCCGGTACTTCGAAATGACACGTCCTATGAAGACCTGACATTCGCTCTGGCACTAGCAACCAAATTCAAACCGGACCTGTTTGACATTACGGTAACGAGCAATTACCCACACACGAACTGGATGCTGAGGCGGCCGGTGCCATTCCGGCGCCGGCCACGTCACATTTTTGTCACGCAGAATGGGGACTGGCCGGCGCAGTCGAATGAAAGCGAGTTCAGATACTTTGGTTGCGATGGCCTGGTATGTATCAATCCGGAATACTATGAACGAAATAGGAACAACTGGAATTCGGTTCTGATTCCCAATGGAGTTGACACGCGTCGTTTTTGTCCAGGCCCGTCGATACGTGGCAGCCTCAACCTGCCCGGGGACGCAAAAGTGATCCTTATGGTAAGCGCATTGGTGCAAAGCAAGAGGGTGATTGAGGGCATTGACGCCGCCGCCGGCTTACAGAATGCCCATCTCATCATTGCGGGATCGGGCCCCCTTCGTGACGCCGTGAACGAGCATGCGAGGCGGCTCATGCCCGGGCGATTTACACAACTGACGTTGCCGGCCGAGGACATGCCTTCTCTCTACAACGCGGCCGACGCCCTGATGCACCTCTCAATCGAGGAGTCCTTTGGCAACATCTTTGTCGAGGCCATGGCGGTCGGCCTGCCAATAGTTGCGCACGACAGCCCGCGGGTCCGATGGATCGTCGGAGACGGCGAGCATTTGGTAGACAGCAAGGATCTCGGTTCCGTTACGGCGGCACTCGCCAAGGCTCTTCAGGCGAAGCGCCGCCCATCCGATCGCATTGCTGCCAAGACCGAACGTTTTACTTGGAAGAGCATCGGCGCAAGCTACCTGCAATTCTTTAACGATGTTCTCGCGGCAAAGGAACCGGCAGCCCGATGAGAGTGGGATACTTCACGAACCAATATCCTTACGTAAGCCATACATTTATCCGCCGGGAAATTCTGGCGCTCGAAAGCTTTGGGGTAAGTGTGATCCGGTACGCAATCCGTGGTGATCGTCAAACGCTTGCCGATCCCGCCGATCTGCGTGAGTTCGATTCTACCCGTTATCTTGCTGGTGTTCCGTTCCCCGCTGCGCTGGCGCAAGTGCTCCGCTACGCGTTCAAATCACCTTTGAAGACGATGAAGGCCGCACGTACCGCGCTCGTCATGGGATTGAAGTCTGATGTTGGCCTGATCCGGCATCTTGTCTATTTTTTCGAGGCCGCCGTACTTGCGAACCTGTGCAAGAGAGATGGTGTAAGGCATCTTCATGTCCATTTCGGAACCAACCCGGCGGCGATAGCCCTTTTGGTTACAAAGTTGTCCTCCATAACCTATAGCGTCACGATCCACGGCTACGAGGAATTCTACCGCTCGGCGTTTCTGTCATTGGATGAGAAGATGTCTGCGGCATCGTTTGTTGCGTCCGTCAGCTGGTATGGTTCCGGCCAGCTCATGCGTGTTTCACCACCTTCGACTTGGGACAAGATACAGATCGTTCGCTGCGGCCTGGACGCGAAGTTTCTGGAGTCGGAGGAGAATCCGCCGCCTTCCGGGCGGCAGTTCTGCAGTATCGGCAGGTTGTGCGCCGAGAAAGCGCAATTGATCATGGTGGAAGCCATGGCATTGCTTCGCGGCCGCGGGATTGACTGTCATCTGGTTCTGGTTGGGGATGGGCCGATGCGCGCTAACGTCGAGAGCCGTATCGCGCAACTGGCCCTCGGAAATCAAATCGGCCTGACAGGATGGGC
>JANPCS010000028.1:0-2624 GCA_031431065.1 Hyphomicrobiales bacterium
CGATGTCGAAGGCGCCGCGCGCCAGCCAGGGCAGATAACTTTGCCGGCGGGTCAACACCTCGCCGCCGGCGATAGGCACCGGGCTGCGCCGGCGCAGCTCGCAGTGGTCGTCGATAGCGTCGGGCTTCAAGGCTTCTTCGAACCAGCCCACGTCGAAGTCGGCCAGCATGTCGGCCGTGCGCATGGCCCACTTGAGCCCGTGCGGCCAATGCGCATCGCTGGCGCCGGCGTCCACCATGAGTTTGGATTCGGGCCCAGCCGCCTCGCGCGCCGCGCGCACGATGGCTCGATCAAGCTTGGCGTCCATGGCGCGACCAAAGGGACCCCAGCCGATCTTGAAGGCGCGAAAGCCCTTCTTGCGAAAGCCGCTGATGACCTTGAACATCAGCTTGGGCTGCTCCATCAGCACCGAGCAATAAGGCTGGACGCGTTGGCGGTAGCAGCCACCTAGCAGGCGCCCCACCGGCATGCGCGTCGCCTGGCCGAGGATGTCCCACAGCGCGATGTCAATGCCGCTGATGGTGTGCGTCAGCGTGCCGCCGCGCCCCATCCAAAAAGTGTTTTGATGCAGCTTCTCGGTCACGCGCTCGGGCTCAAGCGCGTTCTCGCCCAGGAACAAAGGTTCCAGGACCTTGAGGCCGGCCTGCACCAGCCGCCCGTCGGTGAACACGCTGCCGTAGCCGCTGATGCCGGCGTCGGTATGCACCGCAATGAGCGCGTGGATCGAATCCTCGGGCTTGATCTCGGCCGACCAACCGCCTTTGGGGCTCTCGCCAAACAGTGGCGCGGCGACGATGCTGCGAATCTTGATCGGCGCCAGCGAAGATGCCGCTTGCTCAATGGCCTGGGGCCTGGTTTTGCTTTTCATTGGGGTCATCCCTCGATTGTTGGCGCTGAGAAATCATGCTAACCTGATTTTTCAATTCAAGCTCCAACCCATGACAAGCACGGCCAGCCGATTGTTGCGACGGACCGGCAAGGGATGCGGGCATAGTGAGTAGTCATCATGCCCCGCGAGGGGGCCAACCTAAGGAGAACGTTTCCATGAAGCTCAAATTGATGAACATTGCTCTGGCCGCATCGCTGGCCTTTGCCCTGGCCGGACCGGCGATCGCGCAGAAGAAGGGTGGCGACGTCGTGATTGCGATGCAAAGCGCGCCGCCATCGCTGGATCCACACGCCACCTCGGCCCAGGTGGCGCGCAACGTCAACCTGCATGTGTTCGAGACGCTGTATGCGCGCGACGAAAACGCCACCCGGTGCCCGACCTCGCCACTGGCGTGGCGGTGTCCGCCGACGGCCTGACCTACGTGTTCGCACTGCGCCAGGGAGTGAAGTTCCACAACGGACGGGACATGACACCGGCCGACGTGGTGGCCTCGCTGGAACGCTACCGCAAGGCCGGCGCGTCGCTCCCCCTGGTAGCCGCCATCGACAGCGTGGCAGCCACCGGCGCCAATCAGGTCACGATCAAGCTCAAGTCGGTGCAGTCGACGTTCCTGGGCAACCTATCGAGCCCGCGCGCGCCGATCGCCATCATGCCGGCGTCGGAAGCCGCCAAGGAAATGGGCAAGGCCGATCCGATCGGGACCGGGCCGTATCGGCATGTCGAATACAAGCCCGACAGCCACGTCAAGCTGGCGCGTTTCGACGACTACAAGCCGAATCCGGCGTACCGGGAACGCGACGGATTCGCCGGCGCCAAGATCGCCTACGTCGACACCATCACCTTCCGTTTCATGCCCGAAGCCGGCGCGCGCGACGCGGCGCTCGAAACCGGCCAGGTGCACTTGAACGAGTCGGCGAACGACACGACCGCCAAGCGGCTCAAGGGCAACCCGAATTTCCAGGTGATCTCGGTTCTGCCTTTCGCCGCCCAGGTGCTCAAGTTCAACATGGCCAAGGGAGCGGGGGCGGACGTCAACTTCCGTCGCGCCGTGGCGCAGGCGCTCAACGCGGAAGAAATGATGGGCGTGGCGTATCCGGACATCTACCGCATGGACCAGAGCTGGGTCTATGCCGGTTCGGCCTACCACACCAACCGCAAACCGCCCAAGCAGGACGTCGCTGCCGCCAAGGCCACGTTGGCCAAGTCCGGCTACAAGGGCGAAAAGCTGACCTTCATCATCGACAACAACCGGCCCAATATCGATGCCGCCACCATGTTCCAGCAGCAGATGACGCAGATCGGCGTGAACGTCGAACTCAAGGTCGCCGACTGGCCCACCACCTCGGGCATCGGCCTCAAGAGCGACGACGGCTGGAACTTCTGGACCCATGGCTTTGGCATCGAGCCCTACGAAGGTCCGGCGTCGTCCATGTCGCACTGGGTCAAGGGCCAGGGTCAGCGCAAGGCCGATCCGACCATCGATGGGCTGTTCGACAAGATCAATACCGAAATGAACGTCGAAGCGCAAAAGAAGCTGTTTGCCGACTTCGAGAACCGCATGGCGGACGAGGCGATCGCGATCAACCTGGGCCACTATGGCGTGTTCCAGATCGCCACCGCGAAGCTGAAGAACTTCAAGGCCTACCGCATTCCACGCATGTGGGGTGTCTGGCTGGAGTAAACCGGTCGGGTCGTTACGGGAACTACGGGGAACCATGGGTCGATTCATCGTCCG
>JANPCS010000029.1:0-6332 GCA_031431065.1 Hyphomicrobiales bacterium
CCGGTCTGACAGGTCCAACCGGCGCCGATGGCACCATTGGCCCACAGGGTCCGATTGGTTTGACGGGTTTGACGGGTGCTGCGGGCGCTGCTGGTACTGACGGTGCTGATGGCGCCATTGGTCCGCAGGGTCCGATTGGCCTGACGGGTGCTGCTGGCGCTGCTGGTGCTGACGGCGCTGATGGCGCCATTGGCCCGCAGGGTCCGATTGGCCTGACGGGTGCTGCTGGTGCTGACGGCGCAGATGGTGCCATTGGCCCACAAGGTCCCATCGGCCTAACCGGTCTGACAGGTCCAACTGGCACTGCCGGTGCTATTGGCCCGCAAGGTCCCATCGGCCTGACCGGTCTGACAGGTCCAACCGGCGCTAATGGTGCCATCGGCCTGACGGGTCTCACCGGTGCTGCTGGTGCGGCTGGCGCGACCGGTCCTCAGGGTCCCACGGGTGCCTCGGGAGCTGCCAATGTTTATTCCTGCGGCGCGGGAACCGGCTGTGCTTCTCCCACGGCGGTGTCTGCTCCGAAAATCGTTATCGGCAATCGCACCGGTGTCACAACCACACCGGGGGTCACCGTGACCTTCACGGGAAGTGCGGTCTTTACCAGTGCGGCCAGCTACCGCTGCACCGTTTCGAACATCACGAATGCGGCTTCACGCGTGCAGGTCACGCAGGACAGCGGTACGCAGATGACGCTTGTTTCGCAAACCGGCACGATCGCGGTCAACTACATTTGCATCGGCAACTGAAGTTTCCGGTTTCGGCAAGACGATAGCGGAGTGGATGGCCCAAAGGCCAAGCCACTCCGCTGATCCTGACTGCAAATCGTACCCCTGGTTCCGGTGTTTTGCCGCAAAGCGCGATGTACCGGGCTCTGGTGCCGCTTGCAGGACTCGAACCTGCGACCCCCGCATTACGAATGCGGTGCTCTACCAACTGAGCTAAAGCGGCGGCTTGCCGGAGAGGCGCCAGCGATAGACTGTTTCGCTGGCGAATTCAACCATCGGCGGAGAGGCTTTTTCGGGAACCGCCCACCGGCACATCGAAATCTTCCGGCAGGCCCGGATCGTCGGGTGGGCGTTGCGGAACAACGGTTTTTGGCGCCTCAATAGTTTTTACCGGGGCGGCAATCGACGCCGCAGCCTCGGGCGCTGCAATGGCCGTGGCTTGGCCGGCTTCCATCTGCTCGGGCATGTCGAACGGAGCCTTCCACTCGCACGGCACGATGTCGCCCGACACCGGCGAAACCGGTGTCCAGCGCAGGGCCGCGACGCCATCCGATACCCAGATCGGGTCGCGCGGTGCGTTGAGCGCGCGGGCCAGCCATTCCCGCACCCTTCCCTTGTCGCCACTGGCCTCCTCGATATCGGCCATGAGGGCACAGATGCGGGCCTGCGGCCGGGAAGCAGAATAGAGTCTCAAAGCCTCGCGCGCGATCTCCCAGCGCTGCGCCTTGATGGCCGAGCGCGCCAGCGCCACTGCGCCCTCGATGCCGCCCTTGTCAAATCCGATCAAATCGCGAACCCGCTCGAAGCGAGCTTCGGGCTTGTCGCCCGGCATGAGATTGGCCTGGATCTCGGCCAGATCGGGATGGGCGGAGAGGGCCCAGGTTTCCTTGATGATCTTGGCTGCCTTGCGCTGTGAAGCCTGGGTGATGAGGACGCGTGCCGCAACGGCAGCGGCTGGCACCAGTGAAGGATCGAGTTTGTGCGCCTTGAGCGCCAGATCGAGCGCCTGCGCCTTGTCGCGGTCTTCCAGATTAAGTGCTTGGGCGGCCAGCATTGCAGCCTGTTTGCGGTTGCCATCGGCCTGCGCGAGGAGTCCGGATTTGACTTGCTGCACCAATGTCGCCATGGCCGCCGGAAAATCGCGCGCCGCCGATTGCAATTGCAGCACGGCCGCGGAAGCCCAGGCAAGGCGCGGATTGAGCGCCAGCGCGCGCTCGGCATAGGTGCGCGCCATTGCCGCGTCACCCGACTGACGGGCATCGGCGAACAAACCGCGCAGACCCAAGGCTTCCGTGTCGGGCGACTTGGTCATCGCTTCGAAAATGCGCTTGACCGAGGCGCGGTCGCCCTTGAGCTGTGCGGCTTGTGCCGCCAGCACATTGACCAGTGGCTCGTCAGAGAGTGAATTGCCGGCGATTGCGGCATGCTTGGCCGCCGCCGCTGCATCGCCCGCACCCGCCGCGATAATGCCGCGCGACAGCGAATCATAGCCTTTGCGGTTCCGGCGGAACTGCCAGTATTGGCCGACCGATTGCGGGGAATTCCACAGCCGCCGGAACATGCTCCAGAAAAACCAGATGGCCAGCACCGCGACGAAGGCCAGCGCCACACCGGCGACAAACGTCATCTCGATTTCGCGGCCGAGCCAGTGGACGGTGAGCGTGCCGGGCCGGTCGGCCAGCCAGGCAAAGCCCGCAGCGAGCGCCGCCAGAAGCAGAAACCGCCAGATGAGCTTGATCATTGCACACCACCTTGGGCGGCGATCTGGCGCAGCACGGCTTCGGATACCTGGCCCACGGCGGCTTCAAGCGACAGCCTGGCAGTGGCGCGATCCCGCCATTGCGACAGCGGCACGGGCTTGGTGCCTTCCGCTGCATCAATGGCGGCAATCGCCTGCGTCAGGTCTCCGGTTTCTGACAGCGTAGCGGCCTTTTCCGCCAGCTCCGGCCAATTGGTCTCGCCGATGGTGCGGATGGTGATGATGCCGGAAAGCGATTCGAGCAGCCAATCGCCATAGCCGCCGCTCGAAGGTTGCGGTGTTTCAGGCTGCGGCAGGACCTGGATAGTGTCGCGGAGTTCCTTGGCCAGTCCAGCAGGCGTGGGCAGACCTTGGGCAGCATATGTGGCAAGAACATCAAGACCTGTCGCTGCCGGAACCATTCGGGCGATGCTGTCATATTCCCCCTGGAAGGGCGCACCCGCCGCAACTTTGGCCTTGAGATCGGCTAGTGCCTGCGAAAGCGCTGTCGTGAGTGCGGTCTTGTCACTTGTGCCCGTTGCGGCCTTGAGGCTGACCAGGTCTTTCTCCAGAGCGTTGATGCGCTGGTTCAGCCCGGCAAGCGTTGCCGGATCGATAGTGCCTGTGCCGGTCGTGGACGTTGGCGTCCCGAGGGCGGCCACGGTGCGCGTGAGACTGTCGAGATCGGATCGCGCCGTCTTGAGCAAGGTTTCAGCAGAAGCAATCCGGGCGTCGATTCCGTCTATGCGCTGCGTTGCGTCCGCTAGCCCGGCAGCGCTGGACTTGACGGCGCTATCGGCTGAAGCGGCCACCGCCTTGGCATCCTCCGCAGCTTGAGATACGGCAAGCAATTGGTCGCCCATTGTCTTGGTCTTGGCTTCGAGTACCTCGAGCCTGTTGTTCATCGCCGTCACTTCGGCCGTCGGCAAGTAGCTCGAAAGCAGGTCGCGGTAGAGCCACGCGCCACCGATTGCGCCGCCAATGAGAGCGGCGATGATCCAGCGCATCATGCCGCATTTCCGCTTTGCTGGAATATGTGGCGGCGGCGGAGCTACATGATCGCCGGCCGAGCCGAAACTCTCCACTTCGACCTCTGCCGCGTCTGGCTGGCTCGATGTGGCAACGCCAGGCGCCTCTTCAGCCTTGATCTCCTCGGCCTCAAGTTCGATGACCTGGGGTTCCGGATTCGAGCTGTCTTGCGGTCTTTTCTTGCTCATGCGTTTGGCCTAACGGGTTCACTGGCAATGTTCAAGCAGCGCCAGCATCGCAGTCTCGCCGGGAGATGCGGCAATGGCCTTTGTCCAAGCCTCCGGCAGAACTGCGGCAACATTGCGTGACAGGCAGAAGTGGGCCAAGCCTGACGCATTCTGTTGCAATCCTGCGTCCAAAATCAGCTGGCGCCAAATACGCGCAGTGCGTGGCGAATAGAGCAGCGCGGCGTCGAGCGTTCCCATCCGCAGCAGCGGCTCGACGTCGCCAAGCGACTGCGCCGGAACAGCATCATAGACGACCGCGCGGTGGCAGGCGAATCCGGCGGCCTTGATCTGTCCTTCGAGATTGCCCGCCGTCTCCGCGCCGGAGAGATAGAGGATGGGGCCAGCGGAGGGATCGACTTCAGAGCGGATGAATGCCACGAGTCCATCGACGTCGCCGCCATGGGCTTCGGCCTCGAAACCGAGGGCAAGGGCTGCTGCAAGCGACTGCGGGCCTACTGTGAGCGTCCGCAGTGACTTCAGCCGGTCAGGCTGGTCGAGCGCCCGAATGCCGTTGGCACTGGTGACGGCGATTGCCTGAAAGGCGAGATCCGGAATGCTGACGCCGGCGCGCGGTTTGATCGTCAGCAGCGGCGTGGCGATTACCTGGTGGCCCAAACCTTCGAGCTTCGCAATCAATGGCACGGCGTCTTGTTCTGGCCTGGTGACAGCGATCCGCATCAGAAAGCAATGAGGCTGCCGCCTGCCGCCTTCACCTCTTCGCCGGCCTCGCGGCCCATGCGCTCGGCATCGCCGGGCAGGCTATCGCGCAACGTCTCGAAACACTGGCTGCCGTCAAAGGTGAGCGCCTGGCCGCGGAACCGCAGCCGACCCTGCTCAAGATACGCATGGCCCGCCAGCGGTGTGCGGCACGAACCATCGAGGGCTTTCAGGAACGCCCGCTCGCAGGTGACCGCTATTGCTGACTGCCCATGATTGAGAGGCGCGGCAAGGTCGAGCACCGCCGCGTCGCCATCGCGAATCTCGATCCCGATACAGCCCTGCGCAACGGCGGGCAGCATCATCTCGGGTGGAACGATGGCGGTGATTTTGTTGCTGAGGCCCAGACGGTTCAGCCCGGCGCAGGCGAGGAAGGTCGCCTGGGCGATGCCTTCGTCCAGCTTTCTGAGCCGTGTTTCGACATTGCCACGGAACGGGATGACATTGAGGTCGGGTCTGAGCCGTTTCAGCTGTGCCGTGCGGCGCACCGAGGAACAGCCAACAGTAGCTCCATGCGCCAGCGCCTCGATGCTGGCGGCCACCGGGCTTAAGAACGCATCGCGCGGATCCTCGCGCGGCAGCAGGGCGGCGATGACGAGGCCATCCGTCAACCGTGCCGGCATATCTTTCATGGAGTGCACGGCGAGGTCGATGGATTTGTCGAACAGCGCTTCTTCGATCTCCTTGGTGAACAGGCCCTTGCCGCCGATCTCGAAGAGCGGCCGGTCGTGCACCTGGTCGCCGGTGGTGGTGATCACCACGATCTCGATCTCGTCTTCCGCCAGGCCATGGGCGGCCATCAGCCGGCTGCGGGTCTCGTGGGCCTGATAGAGTGCCAATGGCGAACCACGGGTTCCTATTCTGAGCTTCGGCATTTGCAAGTCATATCCGGTGGATGCTACAGGGACTTGAACTCATTAGCTGCAATCGCCGGTGCCGTCACTCGTTCCATGGATCAAGGCCAGACCTACATTCTCGGCATCGAAACCTCGTGTGACGAGACGGCCGCCGCCGTGGTGCGCCGGAGTTCTGACGGCAGCGCGCTGATCCTCTCCAACATCGTGCTGTCGCAATTGAAGGACCATGCGCCCTATGGCGGCGTCGTCCCGGAAATTGCGGCACGCGCCCACATCAATCACCTTGATCGCCTGGTGGCGCAGGCCATGATGGAAGCCGGATTGCAGTTTTCGGAGATCGATGGCGTTGCAGCCACCGCAGGTCCGGGTCTGCTGGGTGGCGTCATCGTTGGTCTCACCATGGCCAAAGCCGTAGCCTTGGCGCATGGCAAGCCGCTGCTGGCGATCAATCATCTCGAAGGCCATGCGCTGACGGCGAGATTGCTGGAACCGGTGGAGTTCCCATACCTGCTGCTGTTGATCTCGGGCGGTCATACGCAATTCCAGCTGGTCGAGGGCGTCGGCCGCTATCACCGGCTCGGAACGACGACTGACGATGCCCTGGGCGAGGCGTTCGACAAGGTGGCGAAGCTTCTGGGGCTGGGTTATCCCGGTGGGCCGCAAGTGGAAATCCGGGCGCGTCGCGGCAATCCCCGGCGTTTCGATTTTCCCCGGCCGCTGAAAGGGCGGAAAGACTGCAACTTCTCGTTTTCCGGTCTCAAGACATCGGTGCGTGAGGCAGTGCAGAAGCTCGAGAGCTGCCCCTCCCCCTTGTGGGGAGGGGTGGGGGTCCACGAGCTACATTGCCAGCCGCCCCCCACCCCAACCCCTCCCCACGAGGGGGAGGGGCTAAGTGATCAGGACGTTGCCGACATTTGCGCCTCCTTCGAGAGTGCCGTGGCTGAAACGATTGCCGGGGATTGCCGCGACGCGCCCGGATTTCCACTTGCGGCCCACCGGGATAACCCAGCCCCAGAAGCTTCGCCACCTTGTCGAACGC
>JANPCS010000030.1:0-20191 GCA_031431065.1 Hyphomicrobiales bacterium
GCCCATGACGAGGCCCGGAACGCGCGTGTTGTCGCGGATATAGTTCCACACGCTTTCATTGCGCTTGCCGCTCTCATAGAGCTTCAGCGCATTCATCAGCATACCCTCGGCAAAAACATCCGGCACGTCGATGATGAGGCCGGGCGTTGCCGCACCGATATCGACGTGGTGCGCGGTGTTGGCTGAGAAGCCTACGAGTTCGCCCTTGAAAAACACCGGTATGACCACCGCGATGTCGGGCGAATGGCTGGCGCCGAAATACGGGTGATTGTGCAGCACGAGGTCGCCCGGCTTCCAGTCCTTGAGCCCGATGCGCTTCTCGATGCCGCGCAAGTAACCGGGCAATGACCCGATGTGCATCGGCGTTGAATCGGATTCGCACAGCGTATTGTACTGTGTGTCGAACAGGCCCGCACCCAGATCCTGGCTCTCGCGGATGATCGAGGAATAGCTCATGCGATAGAGCACATTGCCCATCTGCTCGGCGATGGCATGCAGCGCCCCGCCAATCACCTGCAGGGAGATCGGATCGAGTGGCTTGGGCTTCGTTTTGCGGGATTTGGTCGCGGACTTCTTCGCTGGTTTGGCCATGATCTTGTCCCCTCTCAGCGCTTGCCGATATGAATGTCGCCGTATGACAGCACGCGGGCGGAATACTTGGGCGGCACCAGTGTTGTCGAATTGTGTTGCACGATCAGCGCCGGTCCGCTGATGACATCGCCCGACAGCAACTTGCTGCGATCAAAGCGCGGCGTCGCCACGGACTTGCCGTCATCGAACACCGTGTTGCGCGTGTAGAGCCTGGCTGCAGCCGGATTGCGGCGATTACCCTTTTTGAGGTTCGGCAGCTTCAAGGTTTCGACCGCCGCGGCGCCGATGACGCGCAACGTGATGATCTCCACCGGCTGGTCCTCGAAGGCATGACCATAGACTTGCTTATGATGATTGTAGAAGTTTCGGATGACCGTGCCGATGTTCTTGCGTGATAGAGCGTCCTTCGGCAGCGCGGCGCGCAGTTCGAAGCCCTGGCCGACATAGCGGCATTCGGCGATCGCCGTGAAGTGATGCTTGCTTGCCGCGATGCCATCGGCCATCAACTGCTGGCGCGCCTGGTCTTTGAGGCCCTCGAGAATGCGATTGGCGTCCTTGAACTCAGCCTCAGTGGCCTTGTCGGCAACGATCAACACCGAACGGGTGAACTCGTACTGCAGATCGGTGAGCAGCAAGCCCATGGCCGCCGTGATACCCGGGTGCAGCGGTGCCACGACATCCTTGGCGTGGATCATTTCCGCCAGTGCCACGGCATGCAGCGGGCCCGCACCGCCAAAGCCCATCAGCGTGTAATTGCGCGGATCGATTCCCTTGGCCACCGAATTGCCATTGATCGCCAGCGCCATGTTGTTGTTGATGACTTTCAGCACGCCAAGTGCGGCATCCTTCACTGAGAGCCCGAGCGGCCTGGCGATGTGTTCCTCAATCGCCTTATGCGCCAGCTCGGCATCGATCTCGAGTTCGCCACCGAGGAAGTGTTCAGGATCAAGACGGCCCAGCACAACTTGCGCATCGGTAACAGCGGGTTCCGTGCCGCCCTTGCCATAACATGCCGGTCCCGGATCGGCACCGGCCGAGCGCGGGCCGACGCGGAAGGCGCCACCCGGATCGAGATAGGCGATCGATCCGCCACCAGCGCCGATGGCGTCAATGTCGATCATCGGCACCAGAACCGGCAGCGAGGCCACTTCCGTGTCGCGCGGATTCTTGATCCGCAGCTGCCCATCCTGGATGACCGAAATATCGGCCGACGTGCCGCCGATATCGATGGTGATGACGTTTTTGGTCTTGCAGGCCTCGCCCGTCCAGCGCCCGCCGATGACGCCACCGGCCGGCCCCGACAGCAACAGGCCCACCGGGCGTTGAATCGAATTCTGGATTGTCGAAATGCCACCATTGGATTGCATGATGCGGATTTTGGCCGCAACGCCATTGTCGCGCAGGCGTTCCTCGAGATTGCGAAGATAGAGCGCCACCTTGGGACCGATATAGGCATTCATCGCCGCGGTGCAGAAGCGTTCGTATTCGCGGATGACGTTCACCACATCCGACGAGCAGCAGATGAAGGCCTCCGGCATCACTTCGCTGACGATCTCCTTCGCACGCAACTCATGAGCATTGTTGAGGAAAGAGAACAGGAAGCAGATGATGACCGATTGCAGTCCGCGCTTTTTGAACGTCTCGGCCGCCTCGCGCACTTGTTGTTCATTGAGCGGTGTCTCGATCTCGCCGTTGGGCGGCATGAGCCGCTCGTCAACCGCGATGCGGTTGCGCCGTTTCACCAGCGGCTTCGACTGCCACGGCACATCGAATTGCAGCGAGAAGTTATGCGGCCGCTTGTGCCGCGCCATGTGCAGGATGTCGCGAAAGCCGCGGGTGGTGATCATGCCGACATCGGCACCCTTGCGCTCGATCACCATGTTTGTGGCCACAGTTGTGCCATGGAACACCATGTCGATGCCGGCGGGCCGCACATTGGCGATGCGGGCGATTTCGACAATACCCTTGACGGCGCCAATTGACTGGTCGGCGGGGGTCGAGGCAACCTTGTGGACGAAGATCGACTGGCCGGTCCTGCCGCCGCTCTTTTCAAGTACGATGTCGGTAAAGGTTCCTCCGACGTCCACACCGACACGGATCATCTTGGGGCCTCCCAGTAAATGTATGTTGCATACTCTGCTGTGAAAAAGCCTCAAGTCAAGTCATCAGCTTATGCATTTACTGCATTAGCAGCAGAAGTCCGCCGCCGCCGGCATCTGTACGCCGTTGCGGCTCGCTCCGGTATCGCCCTCGACCATCACCGTGATATCGCGTCCGCATAAAGCGGCGGCATGCGAGAGTCCGTCCAGTACCTCGGCACGGTCGGCAACGGCCTTGATCTCGGTGCGCTTGGCCAAAGCCACCAGCCGTTCCAGCTTGTGGCGTCCCACCACATTGACCGTCAGCAGCGTATCGGTGATGCCTGCATCGGCCATCGCCTCCGCATCGCCGAGCTTCTGCACCAACATCGATGTCGATGACCGGCACCGGCGTTTCGTGATCCGCGAGGCGTGACCCTACGTCTTCGAATTGCAAATGCTTCAGGATATCCATGGCACTGTCTCTTGCATGCTGTTGCGAAACATTTAGCATCGGCGATGAACCTTTCACCTCATTTTTCCGGGAGTTCGAACATGTACCTTGAGAAACTGCGGCTGGATGGCCGCGTTGCCGTGGTAACGGGTGCCGGCCAGGGCATCGGCGCGGCTTGCGCGCGCGCGCTGGGCGAAGCCGGAGCGATAGTCATCGTCGCCGACATGGTACCCGAGCGTGTTGCAAGGAGCGTCGCGGACCTCAAAGCGCTGGGCATCGCGGCCTTTGGTGTTGAACTCGATGTCACCAAGTCCGCCGATGTCGATCGCGTTGCCGCCGCCATTGCGAAAGCCCATGGACCGGCCTCGATCCTCGTCAACAATGCCGGCATTGCGCGCTCCAACGTCAAGGCCGAGGACACCAGTGACGAGCATTGGCGTGTCCACATGGACATCAATCTCGATGCCGTGTTCTGGTGCTGCCGCAGCTTCGGCAAGCTGATGCTGGCAAGCGGCAAGGGCGCGATTGTCAACATTGGCTCGATTTCCGGTTTCATCGCCAACAAACCGCAGCCGCAGGCTTTCTACAATGCTTCGAAAGCAGCGGTGCATCATCTGACCAAGTCGCTGGCGGCCGAATGGGCGGCACGCGGTGTGCGCGTCAACGCTGTTGCTCCTTCCTATATCGAAACACCGTTGACGGCGTTTGGGATGAAGGAACAGCCAGAAATGTATGCCATCTGGCGCGAAATGACACCGATGGGTCGCGTCGGTCAACCGGAAGAGATCGCCTCGGTTGTACATTTTTTGTCGACCGACGCCGCGAGCTTCATGACTGGCTCAGTCGTGCTGGTGGACGGCGGATATTGCAGCTGGTAAGTCAGTCAGGCCGGTGGAAATCTATTCTTCAATTCGGCGTTCTGTTCGGGACTGAGGTATCGCGTCGGCCGGCCATGCAGCAGCAGGTAGAGACGCGCCGTTTCCTCCAACTCTTCCATGGCATCGACCGCCGCCGAAAGTGAAGTTCCCGCCACAACCGGACCATGATTGGCCAGCAGCACGGCACCGTGCTGCGCCGCCAATTTGCCCACGGCTTCACCCAGCGCCTTGTCGCCGGGCGCGTAATAGGGAATGAGCGGCAGCTTGCCGACCCTCATCACATAGTAAGCGGTGATCGGCGGCAGCACGTCATCGTGATCGATGCCCTCAAGGCACGAGACCGCCACCGAATGCGTCGCATGCAAATGCACCACCGCGCCTGCCTTTGCCCGCTCGCGATACATGGCGAGGTGCAGGAAACTTTCCTTGGTCGGGTCATCGCCACCAACGAGCTGGCCCTTATCGTCGAGCTTAGACAGGCGTGCCGGATCGAGCCGGCCGAGCGATGAGCCGGTGGGCGTCATCAGCCAGCCGTCATCGATCCGCATACTGATGTTTCCGGAACTGCCGAAGGTGAGGCGGCGCTCGAACATCGAGCGGCCCATTTCAACAATCAACTCACGAGCCTTGGTCTCAGTCATCGCAACGCATCCAGAGCCGCGCTGAAGAAGTCGGGTCCGCCGAAATTGCCCGACTTCAACGCCAGCGCATAGCGCGGACCGCCATAGGAAAGAGTCGCCGGGACGCCGGGCGCAATCTGCGGACCGATCTCCAGCGCTTCGACCTTCAACGCCGACACGACAGCACCTGAAGTTTCGCCACCGGCAACAACAAAGCGCCGCACCCCGGCTTGCGCCAGTCCCTCGGCGATCCTGGCAAAAGCCTGCTCGATCGTCGCGCCTGCTTTTTCGCGACCGAACTTCGCCTGCACCATCGCTACGCTCTCCGGTGTTGCGCTGGCGTAGATGAGGACCGGACCGGTGGCGAACTGCGCCTTGACCCAGTTGAGCAGCCCGGCTATCGTGGAAGCGGGCGCTGTCATGAGGTGTTCCGGATCGATGGCTCGTGCGGCGTATGTGGCTGTCCAACGCTCGACTTGCGCCAACGTTGCCGCAGAGCAACTGCCGGACAGCACCACACCGGGACCGCCCACTTCAGCCAGAGCCGCCACGCCTTCACGCTTAGGGATCAGCCGCGCCATGCGGTAGTTGGTTGGCAACCCGATGGCGATGCCGGAGCCGCCGGTGATCAATGGCAAGGCGGCGGACGCAGCGCCGATGTTCTCCAGGTCCTTGTCTTCCAGCGCATCGACAATGGCGTGGCGGACACCCAGCTTCTGCAATGCGGAGAAGGCATCGGCGATGGCGGGTGCTCCCGCCTTGACCATCCTGTAGGAGACGAGACCCACCTTGTGCTTCGTCTGGCGGCCCAGAACGCGCACCAGATTGGCGTCTCTCATCGGCGTCAGCGGGTGATTGCGCATCGAGGAGTCGGACAGCAACTCACCGCCGGCGAAGAGGTGACCCAAGTAAACGGTGCGGCCGTTCTCGGGAAAAGCCGGGCAGGCGATGGTGAAGTTCGATTTCAATTCGTCGAGCAGCGCATCCGCCACCGGCCCGATGTTGCCGTCATCGGTTGAATCAAACGTCGAACAATACTTGAAGAAAATCTGTCTTGCGCCATGGGCTTTCAGCCAGCGGCAGGCCGCCAGCGACTGCGCCACCGCATCGCCCGCTGCAATCGTGCGTGACTTCAGTGCCACCACAATCGCATCGGCTTCTGGTGCCGCACCTTTGGGGACGCCGATAGTCTGCACCGTATGCATGCCACGCCGGGTGAGTGTGTTGGCGAGGTCGGTAGCACCAGTAAAGTCATCGGCAATGCAGCCGAGGATCATGGCTCACGCCGTCCTTATGCACGCGACACCATAGGGCCCAAGCTCAACAGTCGAGACCTTCCTCAACGCTTCGCCCGCCGATGCCAAATAGCCGGGCTTCATCGCCAGGGTCTGGAAGTTACCCTCGCTCAGACGATGCAGGCGGGCTGGGCCATCGAAGCCGGCGACCTTTACCTTTTGTGGCTCGGATGTGAGATTGGCGAGCCAGATCTCTTTTGCCGCCTTGGACTGATGACCGAGAACGGCAACGGTCGAAGGCGCGCTCGATGTTGCGTCGAGCCGCCTGTTGCCGCTCGCCGCCGATAGGCCCGCCAGCACATGATAGGCCGGATAGACAAGTGCTCCCGCCGCATCGAACCATGGCTGCTTGTAACTGGTCTTGCGGTAGATGACGCCTTGCGGGCCGGTGACGGCTCCCAATGCCACGCTGTCGAGACCGCCCTTGGCCATCGCCGCGGCAAGCCCGAGGTTCCACGCGGCGGCAAACAGCCCGCGCTGCCGCGGGTCCATATTCGAGAGGCACACGCGTCCATTGCCAGGATTTGGCGTAACCGCGGCGCCATACGGATTATTGCGGCAGGCAATCGACGAGGGCCCCAGCGCATAGGGCGTCTTGCCCATCATGTGGCGCGTCGAGGCGATGATCGAGGGTAGCGCCTCAAGCGTCTCCATCACCGAGAGATCGTCTGCCGCGTGAACGATGGGGCATACCGTGTGGGTGATGAAATCGAACACACCCTTAGGCGCGGGCCTGCGGTTGAGTTCGGTAAAATAGGACAGCATGCCGCCACCCAGCGGCACATCGGGAAAATCGGCGCGAACGGCGGCGGCCATTTCCTCATGGCTTGGCCCCCAGGGGCGCGGTGTGTTGGGTTGAAAGGACTTGAGATCATGCATCTGTGTTACGATGATCGTATCGGGACGGAAATCCGCCGCCCGCAATTGCGAAGCGATGGCGCTGAATTCGTCCGTAGCCGGAGCTTTGGCCGGGAGTATGACTTCGAGCGCCACCGGAATGCCGGTCTTCTCGCGCAAAGCCCGGAACGCCGCAGCGGCCTCTGCCTGGCCCTTTTCGCGGCCGTCGATCTGGCAGATCAGATGCGCCGGGTCCATCGCAGCAATGAGGTCGGCTTTGTCCAGTGCGGCGGCAGCTTCGGTCATCGGCACGCCGGCACTGAAATAGGGCATCAGGCCCTTGGGCCTGCCGGTGTCGATGCTGATCGTGCTACCTGCCTTGGCGGTTTTCTTCGCCGTGGGCTTGCCTTCGATCGTCAGCGTGATCGACTGCGTGAAGCTCTCGCCCTTGGTCAGCGTGTAGGGCCAGGGATCGAGCAGCGAGCAGACATAGGTCTTGTAGGAGGCATCCATCCAGTTGCGGTGATCCTCCATCTCGAACGTGTTGCCTTCCATCAGCACCGTGGCGGAAACGCCGGGCATGACCTCGTGTTTCAAGGAGCGAATTTCGAACACCGGCTGTCCCGGGCTGATGAATTTCGGAAAACGCGACTTCTGTTTCATGCCGGTGGTGTGGACGATCTCGACCTTTTCGCCCACCACGCCGGCCAGCGGATGCAGTACGACGAACCCTGAGCGGTTGGTCAGGAAATCCGTCAGCGGTGTTGCGGTGACCTGGAACAGCACGGTACCATCGGCCTTGGCCTCGATGCGTGCCGCATAGCGCAGGCCTTGTGACTTGTCCCTGGCGGTGGCGGTATAGCTCACCGTAAAACCATCCTTACCCTGACGAATTGTCAAATCTTCGATCGATGTCCCATAGGTGCCCCAGTTCTTGTCGCGCAGCAGATAGGAAATGCCGCGCAGCACTTCGGTGCCGCGATAGCGGATATGGCGCAACGCGCCATTGTCCAGCATCGCGGTAATTTCACCAGCGGTAAGGATGCGGCGTTTGCCATCGGGAACGTCGGTTCCATAAAGCTTGATGGCGCGGCTCAATGCAGGTTTCGCCATGGTGGCCTCTCTAAAAATTCAGATCACGCGTTCGGTTGTGGGATCAATCACGATGCAACGCGTCATGTCGATGTCGATCTCGGCCTGCTCGCCGGGGCGGCTGACATCATGCGCGTCGAACTCGGCGATGATGCTGGTGCCGCCGAGCGGCATGGTCGCCTGTACGCGCGAGCCCGTCGGCTGCACCAGTTCGATCACCACCGGCACGCGCGCATGGCCCTTCGCCGTCTTGCCGCTGGCCATGGCGATGTGCTGCGGCCTGAGACCGAGAAGCACGGCTTGCCCCGCCTTGAGGCCACTGCGGCTAGGAAGATCGAGTTGTGTGCCATCGGCGAGCGTCACACCGGTTGGGCTAAGTGTCGCGCTCAGGAAATTCATTTTCGGGCTGCCGAGGAAACCGGCAACGAAGCGCGTCTGCGGCCGCTCGAACAGATCGAGGGGTGTGCCCTGTTGCTCGATGGCGCCGTCGCGCAGCAGCACGATGCGGTCGGCCAGCGTCATCGCCTCGATCTGGTCATGCGTGACATAGACCATCGTGCGCTTCAGTTCCTTGTGCAGCCGCTTGATTTCAACCCGCATGTCATCACGCAGTTGCGCATCGAGATTGGAAAGCGGCTCGTCGAAGAGATAAAGAATGGCATCGCGCACGATGGCCCTGCCGATGGCGACACGCTGGCGTTGTCCGCCCGAAAGTTCGCGCGGGAACCGCTGCAACAGGTGGCCGATCCCCAGCATCTCGGCGGCGCGCGAGACCCGCGTGTTCACATCCGCCTCGGCGAACTTGCGGGCCCGCAGCCCGAAAGCGATGTTGTCTTTGACATTGAGATAGGGATAGAGCGCATAATTCTGAAACACCATGGCGATGTCCCGGTCGCGCGGCCTCGCCCAGGTAACATCCTTGCCGCCGATCTCCACCGTGCCGGCACTGGTTTCCTCCAACCCGGCGATGCAGCGCAGCAACGTCGACTTGCCGCAGCCCGATGGGCCAACGAGCACGGTGAACTCGCCAGATGGCACGTCGAGATCGATGCCCTTCACGGCATGAAAGGCGCCGTAGTGCTTGTGGAGACCGGTGATCCTGAGGTCCGACATGACTAACCCTTGACTGCGCCCATTGAGATGCCGCGCACCAGATAGCGCTGCAGGATGGCGACTGTAAAGAAAACCGGAATGGTGCCCAAGACCGACATGGCGGCGATCTTGGCCCAGAAGTTGGATTGTCCGCCAAAATAATGCGTGACCTGCACGGTGTAGGTGGTGACTTCGGTGCGCGTCAGCACGAGCGCGAAGAGAAAATCATTCCACGCGAAGATGAAGGTGAAGACGGTGGTGGCGAAGAGTCCCGAGCGCGCCATCGGCAGCACCACCTTCCACAACACCTCCCAGCGCGTGCAACCGTCGACCAGCGCACTCTCCTCGAGCTCCAGAGGAATGTCCTCGATGTAACCGCGCATCATCCAGATCACATAGGGGAGCGAGAAGGCCGTATAGAGAACGATGAGGCCAATATAACTATCCACCCAACCCAACCACACATAGAGCAGGAACACCGGGAAGACGATGGCGACCGGTGGCATCATGCGCTGCGAGATGATCCACACCGCGAGGTTTTCACCGCCGGTCTTGAAGCGCACCAGACTATAGGCGGCAATGGTGCCGAGGATCATCGCGAAGAAAGTGGAGACTGATGCGAGGATGAGGCTGTTGCCGACGGTTGCCGCATCGCCATCCTTGAACAGCACTTTGTAGTTCGCGAACTGGATCGACTCCGGATACCAGACCGGCGGGAATGCAAAGATTTCGTCCGGCGTCTTGAACGAAATGATGAACAGCCAGTACACCGGGAAAACGAAGACGACGACGAGCAGCAGCGCAATCGCATATCGAAAGCCTAGGCGCACGTCCTTGCGGCGATGGAAGGGCAGGGCGCTCATTTTGCCAACCCCATTCGGCGTATCGCCCACGTAACAATGACGGTGAGGATGACGATGACCAGGAAGGCGATGGCCGCTGTGTAGCTGGTCTCAAACTGCTTGAAACCTTGCGTGTAGGTATAGATCGAGATGGTCTCGGTCATCGTGCCGGGTCCGCCCGATGTCAGCGCCCAGATGATGTCGAAAATGCGGAACAGATCGAGCCCGCGGATCAGGATGGCGATTGCCATCACCGGCCAGATGGCGGGGAGCACGATGTAGCGGAAGGTGCGGATGAATGAGGCTCCGTCGATTTCGGCAGCCTCCGTCTGCGACTTGTCGACGTTGGAAAGTGCCGCGAGAAGAATCAGGAACATGAAGGGTGTCCACTGCCAGATCTCGCAGAAGACAATGGCGGGATAGACGAGATTCGGCTTGATCGTCCACAACAGGTTGACGCGTTCGCCGGCAAACCAGCCGAGGACCTGGTTGATCGGACCGTATTGATTGTCGAACAGCAAGCGCCATGTGGCACCTGCGACGATGGGCGAGATGATGGTGGGCAGCACCAGCAGCGACACGAAAATTTGCCGGCCCGGCATGCGGTCGAGAAAAAGATAGGCCATGGCGAGGCCGAGCAGCAATTCGATGGGAAGTGCTATGGCGGTGATCAGCAGCGTGTGCGCCAGCGACCACCACAGCCGCGCATCCTTGAACAGGTTCTCATAATTGTAGAACCACGCGAACGAGGTATCGGTGTCCATCATGTCGATACGCATGAAGCTGACGGCGAGCGAGTAGATCAACGGGAACAGGCCAACCGCCAGCATCAGGAAGATTGCGGGCGCAACCAGCCAGTAGCGGAAGAACCGGTCGGGGTGAACAGCGGCGGTCATTCGTAAACCAAATGCGGCGAGCTTGGATTCCCCTCCCCCTCGTGGGGAGGGGCAGGGGTGGGGGGCCGCGAGTCATGAGCCCGTGGTTACCCCCACCCTTAATTCCTCCCCACAAGGGGGAGGGAAACGATGTTACATCTTCGGGTAAGCACCCGACTTCGCCGCCCAGCTGGCGTAGACCGCCTTCTGCTTGTCGACGCCGATCTTCTCGGTGATGGCATCCCATTCGCCGGCTGCCGTGTCGAGGATGGCTTTTGGATCCTCACCCGCCCAGAGCTTCGAGATCATCTGGCGCAGCACCTCTTCATATTTGTCGGTCTGCAGCAGCGACAGGTCGAGCAGGCCATTGGTGGCACCGGCCTGCAAGGCCGCCAGATAATCCTTGGCTTCCGGCCAGCGAGACAGATATTCCGGGCTGGTGAAATGCGAGTCACGGAACGGATCGCGCAACGCATAGGGTAATTGCACACGCTGTAGTGAAATTGCCTCGCTGTTCAGCCATTGGATGAACAGATAGGCCGCTTCCTTGTTCTTCGAACCCGACGACACCGACAGGCAGAAGCCCGCAGCGAGCTGCGGATGTCCACCGGGCGGCATCGAATAGCCCACCTTACCGGCAATCGTCGATTTCGGCACCCAGCTCAGGACTTCCTCATCTGTACCATAGCCCGCCGCCCAGCGGCCAAAGGGCGGCCACGAGATGGTCATTGCCAATTGGCCTTGCTGGAAAGCCGCGAGGAGTTCAGGGAAACCCCATTGTTCAACTCCGGGCGGCATCCCCTAGTTCTCGACCAGATAGTCGGTGAGGACCTTGATTCCGGCATCCGAATTGATGGTTGCTTTCATTGTCTCAGCGTCGAAGAACTTGCCCCCTTCGTTGCGGAAGCGCTCCTGGAACATGAACATGGTGTAGGGCGGCTGGCGGAACATACCAGCACCGTAAATGTTCCTGTCCTTGAGAATTTCAGTCAGCGCAGCGCCCGTCTCGTCGAACTGTGCCCAGCTGGTGGGTACAGCGAGATCCTTGCCGGTCTTGGCCTTGAAGGCGGACTGCACGGCGGCATCGCCAAAAACATCAGTGCGATAATACATTAGGAAGACGTCGCCATCGTCCGGGAAGCCGTAGATCTTGCCGTCAACCGTCATCTGGTTGTCGCGATAGGTTGGAGCGATCTTCTGCAACTCTTCACGGAAGCCGTACTTGTCGACCCACGGATCGAGCAGTTCAAGGGCTCCGGCATTCACAAGATCGGGCATCCACGCCGGAATGACGTTCAGCGCGTCATAGGCGCCAGCCCCCGACTTGTAGTCCTGCAGGATCTTGGTGAACATTTCGGCGGTCGAGACTTCGACCACCTTGACCTCGATACCCGTCAGTTCTTTCCACTTCGGTCCGGAGAAGTTCAGTGGGTCCAAGGCCTGAAGACCGGCTTCCCACACGATGCTGATCGTCTGGCCGGAGAATTGCTTTGCCGCGTCAACAGCGGTCTGTGCCGCGTCCGCCGCCCAGGCAGGCCGGTTGAGCGTACCAGCGAGACCGGCGGCGACGCCGATCTTGCCCACGTCACGTCTTGTAACCATGGTCTTCCTCCCAATTGTGAATGGCAGCTCCGAGGCGGCCCTTCGTTTCTCCCCGTTTTCTGCTCGGCGGGGAATTGCTTTTGTCAGCCGTATAGCGATACGTAACCAGCGAGCTTGGCTTTGAACGCCGCTTGTTTGAGAACCTCCGGGTTGACGACGCCACGCGGCACCAGTCCGCGCTGAATGTCAAGCACTGCCTTCACATCCGCAGCACCGTTTCCCGCGAAACACTGATCAGTCCAGCACAGGGCATGCGGGGCCGTGATGATGTTGTCGAGCTTGAGAATGGGATCATCGGGATCGGTGGGCTCGATCTCGAAAACATCAAGGCCGGCCCCGGCGATGCGGCGGTTCTGCAGCACTTCCGTCAGCGCCTTCTGATCGACGATCGGCCCGCGTGCCGTATTGATGAAATAGGCGGTGGGCTTCATCAGTGCCAGGCGTCCGGCATTGACAATGTGATGCGTGTCCTTGGTCAACGGGCAGTTGACGCAGAGGATGTCGGATCGCCGGAACAGCTCTTCAATCGGCACCAGCTCGATGCCGAGTTCGGCGGCAACGGTTTTATCCGCATACGGATCATGCGCGATAAATCGCATGTCGAATGGCGTCGCCAGCCGGAACATCTCCGCCCCGATGTTGCCAACGCCGAGCGATCCCAGCACCTTGCCGACCAGCCCCACGCCCATGTGCTCTCCACGCGCTGCAAAGCCGGGCGGACCCATCCGCGCCAGCTTGTCTTTCACCATCATCTTGCTGGTCAGCGCCAGCATGAACGTCACGATCGAGACCGCAACCGGGCGCCGCACACCATCGGGCGTGATCACCAGCGCGATATCATTGGCCGTGCAGACGGGAACGTCGACCGTGTCGTAGCCAACGCCGAAGCGTGCCACAACCGCGAGCCTGCCACTCTTCGGCACACTTGAAGCATCAAAGCGGTGGGCGAGCAGGATCAGCGCATCGAAATCCTCAAGCTGCTCGCTGCGCAGCGGATTGGTGTTCTCGAGGAACACCATCTCGACATTGCGGGCAGCTTCCAGTGGCGCGAGGTCAAAGTCGGGGAACGTCGGCGAGCCATCGGCTTTCTTGAAATCCCCTGACAGCGCAACGCGAAAGGGGCTCATGCCTTGACGCCCTCGCGGATGGTCTTTGAGGCCGCCGCCAGGCCATCGCGCAAGATCCAGATGTCGCCCGAATAGCAGATGAAGTCGAAGCCCTGCTTGTAATTGGCGATGCCCTGCTCGGTATTGGCGACGAGGCGGCCAAGTGATTTCCCATGTTTCTTCGCGGCGCCGATGATCTTCTCCATTGCCGCCTGAAACTTCGGGTGGCTGAATTCGCCCGGGATGCCAAGCGACACCGAAAGGTCGAAGTGGCCGACCCACAACCCATCGACTCCGTCAATGGCGGCAATGGTATCGGCGTTTTCGGCCCCCGCTGCCGTCTCGATCAGGCAGATCACCGCCGTCCGCCGATTGGCGGCAGCAAGTGCCTCGGCGACCGGCGCGGTGCGGTAATTGTCATGCGCCATCTGCAAGCCGACACCACGCTTTCCTTGCGGGAAATACTTGACGGAATCGACCATCGCCTGTGCCTGGGCCGCCGTCGAGATCATTGGTGCGATCAGGCCCTCGGCACCCATATCGCAGGCCCTGGCCAGCATGTCGTTCTCGAGCGCCGGAACCCGCACGATGACGGCAATTCCAGCCGCCTCAAAATAGCGAATGGCGCTCTTCAGAGTCTCGAATGAAAATCCCGAGTGCTCCATGTCGAAGAACGCGAAATCGCAGCCTGCCGCCTTGAGGATGTGGCCGATGCCGGGCGTGGCGAATTCGACAATGAAATTTCCGATCTTCAGCTCCTTCGAGCCGATCATGGTCCGCAATCCCATTGGCGCCTTCCCTTCGGTCTTGCCCGGTTGACTCCGGGTCCACTGTTTGACTTGTCATACCAGCTGCATGTAAGCAGAACTTAACGCTATCCGAGGATTCCGCATGACGTCAATCGCTCTCTTGGGTGCCGGCGGCAAGATGGGCCATCGCTTGGCCCGCAATCTGCGTGGCAGCCGCTTTGATGTCCGCCATGTCGAAGTGAGCGATGCAGGCCGCGCACGTCTGCGTGACGATTTCGGCATAGACTGTTTCTTGGCGGAAGCAGCGCTGGCGGGTGCGGACGCCGTCATCCTCGCCGTACCCGATACCGCGATCGGCAAGGTAGCTCAGTCGATTCTGCACTTGCTGAAGCCCGGCATGATGCTGATTGTGCTTGATGCCGCGGCACCATTCGCCGGCCATCTGCCGGATCGCCCCGGCCTCACGTATTTCGTGACCCACCCTTGCCATCCGCCCATCTTCAATGACGAGACCGAACCTGCAGCCAAGCTCGACCGGTTTGGCGGCATCGCAGCGAAACAGCATATTGTCTGCGCTCTGATGCAGGGGCCGGAGGAGTCCTACGCGCTGGGCGAGGAGATTTCGCGCACCATCTGGGCGCCGGTCATGCGCTCGCATCGCGTGACGGTGGAACAAATGGCGCTGCTCGAACCCGGCCTTTCGGAAACCGTTGTGGCATCCCTCCTCGATGTCATGCGCGAGGCCATGGACGAAGTGGTGGCGCGCGGCGTTCCAGCCGAGGCCGCTCGCGACTTCCTCCTGGGTCACATGAACATCCTCGGCGCCGTCATCTTCAAGGAACAGCCGGGCGTCTTTTCGGATGCCTGCAACAAGGCCATCCAGTTCGGCAAGCCCGTGTTGATGAGGGATGACTGGAAACGGGTGTTCGAGCCCGATGAAATTGCCGCCTCCATCCGCCGCATCACCTGAGGCTTTGTCGGCCCTTGGCAACGAAGGCCTTGCGCTTTCCGCATCAATGGTGCTGAAAGCGCCCAAACCGGGAGTCTGCAATGCTTGAATCTCTGCAATCGCTGTTGTCTGGCGACGCCCTTTGGGCTTTGGGGCAGGTCATCATGATCGACCTCGTGCTGGCCGGCGATAATGCGGTGGTGATCGGCCTTGCCGCCGCCGGCTTGCCCAGGGACCAGCGCAACAAGGCGATCCTCGTCGGCATCATTGCCGCCACCGTGCTGCGTATCATCTTTGCCCTCACGACGACTCAGCTTCTGGCTTTCGGTCCGGGACTTCTCGTCGCGGGCGGCTTGCTCCTCCTCTGGGTCTGCTGGAAAATGTGGCGCGAATTGCGCGATGGCCACAGCGAGGAGGATGCTGTCGAAGCCGTCACCGGCGAAGACATCAATGCCGATGGAACCGTTGGTGAAAGAGGGCCGCCGCGCAAAACCTTCGCCCAGGCGGCCTGGCAAATCGTCATTGCCGACGTTTCCATGTCGCTCGATAACGTGCTGGCGGTGGCCGGCGCGGCAATGGATCACCCGGTCGTTCTGGTCTTTGGTCTCGTACTCTCCATCGCACTGATGGGTCTCGCTGCGACATTCATCGCCAGGCTGCTGCAGAAGCATCGCTGGATCGCCTATGTGGGGTTGGTGATCATCCTTTATGTGGCGCTGCAGATGATTTACAAGGGGTCACTCCCGTTTTGGCCGGCGGTGGCATGATGCTGAACTTTGACGCTGCGCGCTTCCTCAAGATCGAAACCGCTGCCGTAGCGCTTGCTCCCGCCATTCACGCTGCGATCGGCACTTGTCTTCAGGCGGGTGCCCGGAACATCTTCTTTCTCGGCACCGGCGGTGCTGCCATCCTCATGCAGCCGGCGGCCTTGTTGCTGCAGCGGCGCTCGTCGTTTCCGGCCTTCATGGAGATCGCCGCCGAATTTGTGGCCGGGGGTCATCAGGCTCTGGGGCCCCACTCGATCATGGTGATCCCTTCGCTGTCGGGAACCACCAAGGAATCTGTCGAGACGCTGGCCTTCTGCAAAGCCAGGAGCGCCACAGTCATTGCGCTCGTCGGCCACAAAGACACGCCGCTCGGCCAGCAGGCCGATCATGTCCTCGTCAATTTTGCCGAGGATGATACGTCGTCCGAGTCCTTCTATTTGCAGTCACTATTCATCGCACTTTCTGTCATGGCGCATCGCGATGAAATTTCGAACTATGACCGGACGATTGCCGAACTGGCCAGCCTGCCGCAGCATCTGCTCGCCGCCAAGCAGGCCTTCGAACCGGAAGCCGAAAGGCTGGCAACGGCCTTCGCCGCCGAACCCTATCACATCATCACGGCGGCCGGTGGCAGTTGGGCTCAGGCCTGGTATTACGGTATGTGCATCCTGGAAGAGATGCAGTGGATAAGGACAAGGCCCGTTCACGCTGCCGACTTTTTCCACGGCACGCTGGAACTGGTGGAGAAGGGCGTTAGCGTCATCATCTTCCACGGCGAGGATGCCTATCGCCCTCTGACCGGGCGCGTCGAGAAGTTCGCCCGTCAGTACACGGATAAAGTCACTGTTTTGAATACGGCGGATTTTGCAATGGCCGGCATCTCGCTCGAAACTCGCGCGCTGATCTCGCCGGTCATCCTCGCCACGCTTCTCGAGCGCCTCTCGGCCCATCTCGAAGTGAGGCGCAATCATCCGTTGACGAACAGGCGCTACTACAAAAAAGTCTCATACTGACTCGAGTACTCCCGGATGGATGTCTCATGACCATCAGTTTCCACGATCTTTCGAAAATGACGCCTGAGGCCCGCAACAGACTGTTGCAGCGCACCGAAAGCGATCTGGCGCCGTACGAGGAAAAAGTAAAGCCAATCATCGCCGCGGTGCGCAATGAGGGCGACGTTGCGCTGTCGCGCTTTGCCAGGCAGTTCGACAAGTCGCCAGTTGAACCCCATGAGATTGCCGCCACCGAAGCCGATTTCGATCGGGCGGAGAAGACGCTCGACCCAAGGGTGCGCGAGGCCATGGAGTTCATGGCGGGCTCCATCCGCCGTTTCCACCAGGACCAGAAGCCGGAGGAAATGTGGTTTCACGAAATCCGCCCCGGCGTCTTCGCCGGTGACCGCACGACGGCGATCCCCTCGGTTGCCTGCTATGTGCCGCGCGGCAAGGGCGCCTTTCCGTCGGTCGCCATGATGACGACGATCCCGGCTGCTATCGCCGGTGTCAAAGTGATTGCCATCGTCACACCGCCGGGGCCAGACGGCAGAATCGATGATGCAACGCTGGTTGCCGCCCGCATGTCCGGCGTCAGTAAAGTGTTCAAGGCTGGCGGCGCCCAGGCCATCGCCGCTGTGGCCTATGGCACTGCGACGGTACCGAAATTTGCCAAGGTGGTGGGGCCGGGGAGCCCGTGGGTGGGTGCGGCCAAGCGCTTGTTGTCGCATATGCTCGATACCGGAACGCCGACTGGCCCCAGCGAACTGATCGTGCTGGCAGATGAAACGGCGGACGGCAGATTGGCCGGTCTCGATCTCATCATTGAGTCCGAGCACGGCCCTGACAGCTCCGCTTTCCTCGTCACCTGGAGCCGCAAGGTCGCTGAGGACGCGATGGCCGCGATCCCCGAATACTGGAAGCAGATGGGCGTCCAGCGCGTTGCCTTCTCCTCGGCGGTGCTGGGTGGCCCGCTCGGCGGCATCGTGCTGGCCCGCGATGAGGATGAGGCCATCGCGTTCTGCAACGACTATGCGCCCGAACATCTGGGTGTCCATTCCGACGAGCCGTTCCAATATCTCGGGCGGCTGAAACATGCCGGAGAAATTCTACTCGGCAAGCACACGCCGGCAACGCTCGGCAACTTCGTCATCGGCGTCAACCACGTGCTGCCGACCGGGGGCTGGGCGAAGACCGCCTCGCCACTGACCGTTTACGACTTCATGAAGCGCACCTCGGTCGCCTATGTGACCGCCAAGGGCTACCCCGAACTGGCCAAGCATGCCGAAGTGATCGCTACTTATGAAGGCTTCGATGGTCACGCCAATGCCGTATCCGAAACCCGCAGCCGCTTGCTGAGGACCAATCGATGACGGCGCGCAGCGGTGGACAGATCCTGGTTGATCAACTGAGAATTCACGGCACCAGTCATATCTTCTGCGTGCCGGGGGAGAGCTATCTCGCGGTGCTTGATGCGCTGCGCGATTCAACGATCAAGACCATCGTCTGCCGCCAGGAAGGCGGTGCCGCCTTCATGGCCGAGGCGCATGGCAAGATCGGCGGCAAGCCCGGCATCGTCATGGTGACGCGTGGGCCCGGCGCCACCAACGCATCGCCGGGCATTCACGTGGCCTCGCAGGATTCGACGCCGCTGATCATGTTCGTGGGCCAGGTGGCGCGCGACATGAAGGAGCGCGAGGCCTTCCAGGAACTCGACTACAAGGCGGTCTTCGGGACCATGGCCAAGTGGGTGGTGGAAATCGACCGGGCCGAACGCATTCCCGAGATCGTGTCGCGCGCCTTCCATATGGCAACGCAAGGCCGCCCGGGCCCGGTGGTGATCGCCTTGCCGGAAGACATGCTGACGGATGTGGCGGACGTGCCGGACGCTATGGCTTTCTCGCCCGCCGTAACGAAACCTGGCGGCAGTGACATGGAGGATTTTCAACGCCGTCTGCTGGGCGCCGAGCGCCCCATCCTGTTGGCTGGTGGCTCGGGTTGGAGCGAACAAGGGGTCAGGGACCTCGTCGCATTTTCCGAGAATTTCGACCTGCCAGTCGCCGTGTCGTTCCGCCGCCAGATGCTGTTTCCAGCCGATCATCGGAATTTCGCAGGCGATCTGGGCATCGGTCCCAATCCGAAACTTCTGGCCCGCGTGAAAGCGGCTGACCTCGTCATCCTGCTCGGTGGCAGGCTTTCCGAGATGCCTTCGCAGAGTTACACGCTGCTCGACATTCCTGGTGATGGCGCAAGGCTCGTTCACATTCATCCGGGTGCGGAGGAATTGAACAAGGTCTACCGCGCCGGACTCGGTATTCTGGCGGCGCCGCATGCGTTCGTACAAGCCGCAACACAACTGCCGAAGCCAAACCAGGTGAAGTGGGCGGGAGCGCCGGAAACCGCACATACCGAGTATCTTGCATGGAGCAACCCAAAGTCCATCCGCACGGCGGGCGACGTGCAGATGAGCGGCATCATGCAACACCTGATCGAAGCGATGCCGGCTGAGACCGTCTACTGCAACGGCGCCGGCAACTACGCGACCTGGGTGCATCGCTTCTGGCCGTTCCGCGCTTTCGCCTCGCAGCTCGCGCCGGCCAGCGGCTCGATGGGCTATGGCGTTCCCGCCGCCGTGGCTGCCAAGGCCGTGATGCCGGAGCGCGATGTCATTGCCTTTGCCGGTGATGGCTGCTTCCTGATGAACGGCCAGGAATTCGCAACGGCCATTCAATATGAATTGCCGATCGTCGTTATTGTCATTGATAATGGCATGTACGGTACCATTCGCATGCACCAGGAGCGCGAATATCCGGGGCGTGTATCAGCCACTCAACTGCGCAATCCGAATTTCGCCGCCCTGGCTCGCGCCCATGGCGGCCACGGCGAAACGGTGCGCAAGACAGAAGATTTTTCGAGTGCACTTTCTAGAGCAAGGTCGAGCGGTAAACCGTCGATCATCCACTGCTTGATCGACCCCGAGGCGATTACGCCGACCCGCGGCCTCAGCGAAATCAGGAACGCAGCGCTGAAAAAGTAGCCTTGCCATTTCCGCAATAAGAAAACTCACGCTTTGCGGATCAGCAGTTCCCGCGCTGTCGCCTCGTTGGTGATCAGCACGTTGCAGCCGATGAGCTTGATGGCGCCCAACAGGCAATCGACCTTTTCGTTGCCGCCCGATGCGATGACGCGCTTCGGAACGGTGCGGAGCTGGTCAAGGGGCAGCGACATCACGCGCTGATTGACCGGATGATCGACGAGCACGCCATCGCGGTCATAAAAATTGAACAGCATGTCACCGACCGCCCCCATTTTCATTAACGACACGCGTTCCTCGTCGCTGATGAGATTGAAGCGGAAGGCGGTGGAGGAGGG
>JANPCS010000031.1:0-5088 GCA_031431065.1 Hyphomicrobiales bacterium
TCGTTCGAGCTGGCGCGTTTCGTCTTCAGGGAAGCTTTTGCGATCGAGAATATCGACGACCGGGAGAGCTACGGCGAGGAGCGATATACCGTCATTGGCATAGTCGAGAGCCGTCTGTTGTTCGTTGCCTACACCATGAGAGGCGACACCATTCGTATTATCACGGCGCGAGGAGCCGAACCACATGAGCAGCGAACCTACCATGAAGACAACACCTGAGACCACCAAGCAGGATTGGAGCCGTTTCGATGCCATGACGGAGGCCGAGCGCCACGCCGCCGCGTTGTCTGACCCCGATGCCAAGCCGATGACGCCTGAGGATTTCAAGCGGATGAAGCGCACCCCGCAGGTGAAAATCATCCGCCGTGCATTGAAGCTGTCACAGGAAGATTTCGCTGAACGATTTCATATTCCCATCGGCACCTTGCGCGATTGGGAGCAAGGCCGCAAAGACCCGGATGCCGCCGCGCGGGCCTATCTCATCGTCATCGGCCGCAACCCCGAAGCGGTGCGCCTCGCACTGTCCCCGCCGCCTGGACCTTAAGTGCCCTTGGGCTCCGGTGACGCTATAGGACTACCCCTCAAGGCGACGACGTCACAATCTGCACGGAGAACGGTTCAACCGTTGTGCCGCAATTGACGAGTTCAATGAAGTATTGAAACCTGGAGTTGTCAACAACGGCTGCAGTGATCGTAGTGTCGGTGAAGGCGCGAAGCGTGTCGAGGACGGCGCCGGAGGTGGCGGCTGTCGCCATCTCGATGATGCCGCTCTTGGCGGGCGACAGGTTGTTGGCGATCTTCTTGCGCATCAGGTAGGCCGTTGCGCCGATATCGCCATCGGCGTCATTGGCAAACAGCGTGAACGACGTGACGGTGGCGCCGTTGGGCAGAACCGCGTTGGCAATGAAGCTGCCGGTGGCATTCTGCAGGTCGCCCCGGTTCTCCTGGCCGATCGCCAGAGGCACCTGTGCTACGCAGGCATCCGGGGAATTGCCGTCGTTGTGAAACGATGCTTCCCGGCCAGCAAATGACGATGCGGCAACATTCACCTGTTGAATGACGGCGGCCATTGTCTCGTGGATCAGCGGCAGGCAAGAAACCGAGACCAACAAGACGCGAAACACGATCTTACGGGTAGCCGTACTGGTCATCGCCACACCTCCGTTCTTGGCCACTGGAGGCCGAATTGCCCGATCCCCCATGATCAAAGCCATAGCACACATGCCGCGTGAAGGGAATTGCTGTCATGCCGGCTGCCACGGCCACCGGCACGCGCGACTTCGCTATACTTGACCCGTGTCAACCATCGACACGCCAAAACACGACGGAATGACGGCGTTTTTGACGGCAAAACACGGCGTTCCGGCGCTCAATCACGCCGGAAAACCGCAACAATTACAGCGGAAATTCCAGGTTTAGGAATTGTTTCACGTGAAACATGGCGTCCCAAAATTTTGGGCTCCTTTTCATCGCCAAGTCCAGCGCTTGGGGCCGCCCTCAGCTCTCGAACTTGCCGTAGATGATCTTGGCCAGCTTCATCATCGGATCGCGGGCCATGCCGCCCGCCACCGCGAAGCCGAGCTTGCCATCGCGCCAATAGCAGGCAATGAGTTTTCCGCGCTGCTCGACTTGAAGGGCTGTCTCGCTATCGGCATCCTGCGCTGTCAGCAGGATCGAAATGCGGTTGGCCTCGATGTCCTCGTACATCAGCAGGGCGGCGGGCTTGCCGCCCAGGGCCAGCAACCTTCCGCCCAGCAGCGTGTAGCCTTCTTGCGTCAGGTCCGGCACGGTGAAGGGCGTTCCCACGCGCTTCGACAGCCAGGCCTGCAGGTGGGCCTTCTCGTCGGCCTTCACCTCCACCGCGTGGCGGACTTCGGCCGAATAAACCTGATGCGCGAACAGCGCATCGCGGGCGATATCGGCGACCTCGAGGCGGCCCTGCTCTTGGGCCATGAACCAGCCGGCAAGGCCGCCAAATAGCAGCAGCGCAAGTGCCGCCGCCATCGCCAGATAAGGCCTCGCCGTCAGGTTCCCCCCGGTCCGAAGGGTTGCGGCGAGGCTTGGCGGCAGGGCCTCGCCCAGCACGCCGTCATAGGCATGTTTCAGCAGCTCGCGCTGGCGCCGCCAGGCCTCCACTTTTTGCGCCATCTCCGGATCGGCGCGCAGATGCTGCTCGATCTCGGCGCGCTGTTCGGCCGAGACCTCATTATCGACATAGGCATGGAGCGCCCAGTCGTCGATCCTGTTCATCGTCATTTCACCCGCCTCAAAACCGTATGCCCGCGGTCCTCGAGGATCGACCGCAAGTGTTGGCGGGCCCGCGACAGGCGCGACATCACGGTGCCCACCGGCACCCCCAGGATTTCCGCCACATCGCGGTAACTCATTTCTTCAAGCCCAACCAGCACGATCACCTCGCGGTGTTGCGGCGCCAGCCGGTCGAGGGCGGCCGATACCGAACCCACCGCCAGCCGCTCCTCCTGCTGCGGCGGCACGGCCCCTTCGCCATCGATCAGGTCGTCGACATTTTTCACAATGGTTGACCGGCCATTGCGGCGCAGGCCACTGATGTAAAGATTACGCAGCACGGTATAGAGCCAGGCCCGCAACGGGCGGTCCGAATCATAGAGATGACTTTTGGTTATCGCCCGCTCGACGCAATCCTGCACCAGATCGTCAGCCAGGGCCGCGTCACCGCACAGCGCGCGTGCAAAGCGCCGGAGCGGCGGCAACTCGCCAGCCAATTGCGTGCGGAAATCCATTCATCGCCTTTCTGGGATGATTACGCTGGAAAGCCGGACAAATTCCACCGGGGTCTAAGGAAGGCCCCCCGGCCTTACTTTCCCGGCACCCATTTGTCGCGCATGGTCACCAGTTCCTCGGCCGCCGTGGGGTGCACCGCCATGGTGGCGTCGAAATCGGATTTCCTGGCGCCCAGCCTTATCGATATACCCAACAGCTGCGCCATTTCGCCGGCATCGGTCCCACAAATATGGCAGCCGAGAACCCGGTCGCTGTCGCCATCGACCACCAGTTTCATCAGCATGCGCTCGTCGCGGCCCGACAGCGTGTGCTTCATCGGCTTGAAACTGGTCTTGTAGATATCGACCGACTTGAAACCCTGGCGGGCCTGTTCCTCGGTCATTCCCACCGTGCCGATCTCGGGCTGCGAGAACACGGCGGTGGGGATCATGCTGTGGTCGACTTCCACCGGCTTGCCGCCGAACACCGTGTCGGCAAAGGCATGGCCCTCGCGGATGGCAACCGGCGTCAGGTTCACGCGGTTGGTGACGTCGCCCACCGCATAGATCGAATCGACATTGGTCTTCGACACCGCATCGACCTTCACCGCCATGTGCGGCGTCAGTTCGACGCCCGCAACATCGAGGCCCAGCCCCGTGACATTGGGGATGCGGCCGGTGGCGAACATCACCTGGCCCGCACCAAAGCCCGTGCCATCGTTCAGTGTCACGCGTACGCCATCGCCCGACCGCTCGATCTTCGCGACATCGCACTTCAGGCGGATTTCGATGCCCTTTTTCCGCATCTCGTTGGCCAAATGGCTGCGCAGGTCTTCATCGAAGCCGCGCAGAATCTGTTCGCCGCGATAGACGAGAATGGTCTCGACACCGAGCCCTGAGAATATCCCTGCGAACTCCACCGCGATGTATCCGCCGCCGACGATGACAATCCGCGACGGCAGGCGCTCGAGATGAAACGCCTCGTTCGAGGTGATGGCCAATTCATGGCCCGGCAGGTGGCGCGGCACGAAAGGTGCGGCACCTGTTGCCACCAGAATATAGCGCGCCGTCACTTTGCGGCCCGAGGCCAGCTTCACGGTATGGGCGTCTTCCACCACCGCGCGCTCGAGGATCAGTTCGGCGCCGGCGCCCTCGAGATTGCGGATATAGGCCTTGTTCAGCCGGTCGATTTCTTTGTCTTTGTTTTCGATGAGCGTGGCCCAGTCGAATGTCACTTTGTCGGTAGTCCAGCCGAAGCCCATCGCATCCTCGAACTCCTCGGCGAATTTCGAGGCATAGACGAGGAGTTTCTTCGGCACGCAACCGCGGATGACGCAAGTGCCGCCGACGCGGTATTCCTCGGCCACCGCAACCTTGGCGCCGTAGCGCGCGGCAATGCGCCCGGCGCGCACGCCGCCCGAGCCGGCACCGATGACGAAGAGATCGTAGTCGAAACTGCTCATGCTTTCCTGAAGGTCTTCACGCCGTCATCAGTGCCCATCAGAATGATGCCGCAAATGCTGATGAACAACCCGTGATCGACGACACCGGGCGTCGAGCTCAGCAGATTGCCGAGTCTGTCGGCCTCGGGGATGGCGCCTAATGCAATATCGATGATGGCATTGCCGCTATCGGTCACGAAGGGCTTGCCGTCCCTCAAGCGCATGGTCAGCTTGCCCTTGAGGTTGCAGATCCTGAGCGCACGCTCGATCTTCCAGGCCGTGGCATTGACGCCGAACGGCACCACTTCCACCGGCAGCGGGAACTTGCCAAGCGTCTCGACCTGCTTTGACCGGTCGGCAATGACAATCATATAACGCGACGAGGTGGCAACGATCTTCTCGAGCAACAGCGCGCCGCCGCCGCCCTTGATCAACTGAAACTTGGCGTCGAACTCATCGGTGCCATCGACCGTCAGATCGAGGTGCGGATGCTGTTCCAGCGTGGCGATCTTGAGACCCAGGCCCTTGGCCAGCTCGAAACTTGCCTTCGAGGTGGCGACGCACTGCACGTCAAGGCCGGCCTTGGCCCTCTCGCCCAGCGCCTTGATGAAGTGGTTGGCGGTCGAGCCGGTGCCCAGCCCCACCTTCATGCCCGGCTTCACATAGTCAAGTGCTGCGAGCGCCGCGGCTTTTTTCTGTTCGTCAGCTGTCACTTTTCTTTCCAATCAATGTCCCAATCGGCCGCCTGCCATTGGCACTTAAGAGAATGTTCTGCAAGTCCCATGGCCCGGTGACCTTGGCGTCCACCCAGCGCGCCGAGCTCACTTCATAGGCTGGAATGTCGATATGCTCGCCAAGCCCAACGTCAATGAAGTTGACGCCGCCCCGCTCCAGCATGTGGTCCG
>JANPCS010000032.1:0-1926 GCA_031431065.1 Hyphomicrobiales bacterium
GTGGCGATCAGCTTGCGGGCGGACTGGGCGGTGACCTTTTAACCGGTGGCACCGGACAAGACGGTCTCGATGGCAACGACGGCGCCGACACCTTCCGCGGCGGCGCCGATGCCGATATCATCACCATGTGGGACGGCGACGACGCCCGCGACGTGGTGGTTCTGCAATTGGGCGACAGCGGTGTAAGCCGCACGTCGATCGACGTGGTCAATGGTTTTACCTCTGGTCAGGACGTCATCAACCTTCGCTCGTTTGGAAGCAGGATGAGTTATGAAGATCTCGACTTTTCCGGCGGCCATGCCTCGGTGTTTTATGATGGCCATTACCTGCGCATCGACAGCGACGGCGACCGCGCCGCCGACTTGATCATCCAGTTCAACTATGTGACCACAATGGTCGAGGCCGACTTTCTCTTAGCCTGATCCGTTCGTCTCTAAACCGCCGCCACTTTCTTCTTCGGCGAGAGCAGTTTCAAATTGCGGCCGAACCGCGCCTTGGCCTGTCCGGCGATATCGTCTGTCAAACGCACCTTCAACCGCATGCGGCCATCCTCATGGGCCTTACGTGTCATGACTTCGCCGCGCTCGTGCAGCCAGGCCTGGCCTTGGCCATCGGCCGCATCGACCCAGACTTCATAAATGGAATCCGCGGCGCCAAGCCGGCCCTCAACCAGTTCGAGCAGCGGACCGATGCCCTCGCCGGTAACCGACGACAACAGAACGCAGCCGGGCTTTCGCTGCACCTGCGCTTCGCGTGCCGCGCGCTCTGCGGGCGGCAACAGATCGAGCTTGTTCCACACCTCGATAATCCGACCGCGGCGCACCTCGTCGATGCCGAGTTCCTGCAGCACGCGGGTCACGTCCTTGGCCTGTGCCTCGCTATCGGCATGGGCCACATCGCGCACGTGCAGGATTACATCGGCCACCAGAACCTCCTCCAGAGTTGCCCGGAACGCGGCAATGAGCGAGGTCGGCAGGTCCGAGATGAAGCCGACGGTATCGGAGAGAATAACCTTGCGGCCATGCGGCATCGAAATCACCCGCATGGTTGGATCAAGCGTTGCGAACAGCAGGTCCTTGGCCAGAACCCAAGCGCCACTCAACCGATTGAACAGCGTCGACTTCCCGGCATTGGTGTAACCAACCAGGGCGACCACCGGATAGGGCACACGCTTGCGGCCCTTGCGGTGCAACGCCCGCGTCTTCACCACCGCCTCCAACTGTTTTTCGATGCGGCTGATACGCTCCTGGATCAAGCGCCGGTCGGCCTCCAGCTGGCTTTCGCCCGGGCCGCCAAGAAAGCCGAAGCCGCCGCGTTGCCGCTCAAGATGCGTCCATGAGCGCACCAGCCGGCTCTTCTGATACTCCAGATGGGCCAGTTCCACCTGCAAGGTACCTTCGCGTGTCGAAGCCCGCCGCCCGAAGATTTCGAGGATGAGCCCGGTCCGATCAAGCACCTTGGCGCCCCATTCGGTCTCGAGGTTGCGTTGCTGGATCGGTGAAAGCTGCGCATTGACAACGACGAGTTCAGCCTCTGCCGCCTTCACCTTTTCGGCAATTTCGGCAACCTTGCCGGAGCCGATCAGCGTTGCGGGCCGAGGTGCCGAAACTGGTGCGATGAGGCGCTCGGCAATCTCAAGGTCTATGGCCTGGGCAAGGCCGACAGCTTCGTCGAGGCGTGCTTCGGCGGCCCGCTCTGACGTAGCAGCCGCCTTGCGGTCGCGCCTGTCGACATGCAGGACTACTGCCTTCGTGAGCGTCGGGCCCTCAAGCTGAAAATCAACCCCACCGCCGGTTTTCGGCGCCTTGCGCGTTGTCAACCGCCTGCCTGCTCTTCGTCGAACAGGCTGATCGGTCCGCCGGGCATGATGGTTGAAATGGCATGCTTGTAGACCAGCTGCGACATGCCGTCCCGGCGCAGCAGGAC
>JANPCS010000033.1:0-13646 GCA_031431065.1 Hyphomicrobiales bacterium
CCGGCCCTTGCGCCAAGATTCCGGGCTGGACACCAAAATCCCTCGAACATGCACTGGTTGGCCGTTCGCACCGTTCAAGCGAAGGCAAGGCGCGATTGCAGCTGGCGATCCGGCTGACGCGCGAGGTGCTCGAGGTTCCGCGAGATTATCTGATCGGCATCGTACCGGCGTCCGATACGGGTGCCGTCGAAATGGCGTTGTGGTCGCTCTTGGGCGCGCGTGGTGTCGAGATGCTGGCCTGGGAGAGCTTTGGCGAGGGCTGGGTTTCCGATGTCATCAAACAGTTGAAGCTCAAGGACGTGCGGAAGCTCATCGCACCCTATGGCGAATTGCCCGATCTCGCCTCCGTCAACTTCGATCATGATGTGGTCTTCACCTGGAACGGCACGACGTCGGGCGTGCGCGTCGCCGATGCTTCGTGGATTCCGGATGACCGGAAAGGCCTGACGATCTGCGATGCAACTTCGGCCGCTTTCGCGCAGAACCTCGATTTCGCCAAGCTCGATGTTATCACGTTCTCCTGGCAGAAAGTGCTGGGCGGCGAGGGCGCGCATGGCGTCATCATCTTGTCGCCTCGCGCCGTGGCCCGGCTTGAGAGCTACTCGCTGCCGTGGCCGATGCCGAAAATCTTCCGCATGACATCCGGCGGCAAGTTGATTACTGGCATCTTCGAGGGCGAGACCATCAACACGCCGTCGATGCTGTGCGTCGAGGATTATATCATCGGCCTCACCTGGGCCAAAAGCGCCGGCGGTCTCAAGGGCCTGATGGCCCGCGCCGATGCCAATGCCGCCGTGGTGCAGCGCTGGATCGATCAACGGCCGCATGCCAGGAACCTCGCCAAACTCGATGCGACGCGTTCCAACACGTCGGTGTGCCTGACGCTCGATGCGCCGGAATCCGTGCCGAGGAAAATGGTGAAGCTACTCGATGCCGAGAAAGCCGCCTTCGATATCGGCTCATATCGCGATGCGCCGCCGGGCCTCCGCATCTGGTGCGGCGCCACGGTCGAAACTTCCGATCTCGAAGCGCTGATGCCGTGGCTCGATTGGGCATTTGAAGAAGCCAATGGCGAATAGCGAATGGCGAATGGCGAATGGGGTTTCTTTCCACTCGCCATTCGCCACTCGCCATTCGCACCTTAATACCTACATCAACTCCGGACACACCCATGAAACCCCGCGTTCTCGTTTCCGACAAACTTTCCGAAACCGCCGTGCAGATTTTCCGCGATCGCGGCGTTGAGGTCGATTACCTCCCCGATCTCGGCAAGGACAAGGATGCGCTGCTGGCCGCCATCCCCAACTATGATGGCCTCGCCATCCGCTCGGCCTCCAAGGTGACGCCGAAGATCATCGCCGCCGCTACGCGGCTGAAAGTCATCGGCCGGGCCGGCATCGGCGTCGACAATGTCGATATCCCGGCGGCAACCCAGCGCGGCATCGTCGTCATGAACACGCCGTTCGGCAACGCCATCACGACGGCGGAACATGCGATTGCCATGATGATGGCGCTGGCCCGGCAGATCCCCGAGGCCAATGCCTCGACGCGGGCGGGCAAGTGGGAAAAGAACCGCTTCATGGGCGTCGAGCTTTACAACAAGACGCTGGGCGTCATCGGTTGCGGCAACATCGGCTCGATCGTTGCCGATCGCGGGCGCGGCTTGCGCATGAAGGTCATCGCCTTCGATCCCTATCTGTCGCCGGAGCGGGCCATCGATATCGGCGTCGAGAAGGTCGAGCTTGACGAGATTTTCCGGCGCTCGGATTTCATCACGCTGCACACGCCGCTGACCGAGAAGACGCGCGGCGTCATCGATGCGGCGGCCCTTGCCAAGTGCAGAAAGGGCGTGCGCATCATCAATTGCGCGCGCGGCGGCCTGGTGGTCGAGGATGCGCTCTATGATGCGCTGAAATCCGGCCAGGCGGCGGGGGCCGCACTCGACGTGTTCGAGGCGGAGCCGGCCACCAGCCACAAGCTGTTCGGGCTGGAGAACGTCGTGTGCACGCCGCATCTCGGCGCCTCCACCGGCGAGGCGCAGGAGAACGTGGCGCTGCAGGTTGCCGAGCAGATGGCGGATTACCTGATGTCGGGGGCGGTCACCAACGCGCTCAACATGCCATCGATCTCGGCGGACGAGGCGCCGCGCTTGAAGCCCTTCATCGCGGTTGCCGAAAAACTTGGTTCGTTTGCGGGCCAACTGACTGACGACGCGATCACCGGCATCGTCATCGAATATGCCGGTGAGGTGGGCGAGATGAACACCCGCGCGCTGACATCAGCCGCATTGGCTGGAATCCTGCAGCCGATGCTCGGCACTGTCAACATGGTCTCGGCCCCGGTGGTGGCGCGCGAGCGCGGCATCAAGGTCGACGAGGTCAAGCAGACACAGCGCGGCGCTTATGAAAACTACATCCGCCTGACGGTGAAAACCGCCAGCCTGGAGCGCTCGGTGGCGGGCACGGTGTTTTCCGACGGCAAGCCGCGCATCATCCAGATCAAGGGCATCGAGATGGAAGCCGAATTCGGTCCGCACATGCTCTATGTCACGAACGAGGACAAGCCCGGCTTCATCGGCGCGCTCGGCATGCTGCTCGGCAATGCGCATGTCAACATCGCCACCTTCAATCTGGGGCGCAAAGCGCAAGGCGGCGAGGCCATCTGCCTCGTCTCCATCGATGAGCCGACCCCGGCCTCGGTGCTGCATGCGCTCTCGAAGCTCCCGCAAGTGAAGCAGGCGCGGGCGCTGGAGTTTTGAGTGAGCGCCAGCGAATGCCTCACATCAAAGCCCTGGGAGGCGGGGCGAATCGTCAACCATTGCCTCTTTCGCCCGGCGCGCAACAAGGTCATAGGGGTTGTCGAGCGGCTTGGGCACTCTGGTTTCCTTCCTCAACTGCAAGAGAATCGGGGCTGCCCGATAAACTCGCCCCCGTTTCTCGCCATGCGGCACCAGCAACCCGGCGTCGCTTATCTTTTTCAAGTCCCTTGAGGCAACCAATTCCGTCACTTCTGCATCTGCCCGGTAGCGTGCATTGATCAACCGGAAACCGAGAGCGGAATCGAACAAGGAAACACAGCACCGGTCTGGCAGATGTCGGCCGGCAACAAGACCGGCAACCCGGTCGAAGAGGCGGGAATATTCGTCGTTTCTTCTTATGAGAGTTGCAGCCTGTTGGTAGTGCGCCTTCAAGCAAAAGCGAACCCACGTTTGAGTGTCCCTTTCAGGATTCCAAGCTCCACCACCTGTATTACCCAGCACGGTGTAGTATTCCTCGGTGTTGCGACCCAGCCATTCCTCGACGCTGGAAAACACGGGATGGAGTGAGCCGCCACGCGCCAGAACAAGAGTCTGCAAGGCCCGCGCCATGCGCCCGTTTCCGTCCCGGAACGGATGTATCATGGTCAGATTCAGGTGAGCCATCGCGGCTTTTATTGCGGCTGGTTCGCCTGATTCGGACTTGAGGTAGCCGACGAGTTCTTCGACGAGCGGGTTGACCATTTCAACGTCTGGCCCCTCATAAACGGTCTCGCCTGTCCGTTGATCCACGACCATGATGCTTCCGGGACGCCACTGTCCGGGATTCTTGCTCATGTCGAAGCCAAGCATCATGAAATGCAGGCTCTTCAAGAACTGCTTGCTGAATTCAAAGTAGGGGTCTTGCGCGGCTTGACCGATATATGTCAGCGTGTCCCGATATCCTTTAATGGCGTAGAATGTTTCCGTTCTTTCGTCGAGCAGGGACTCGCCTTCAACCACGGCAATAGCGTCATCAAGGGTGGCGTTGTAACCCTCGATGCTATTGGAACCTTGAATGGCGCGAGCGAAGGTACTGCGGCGCAGAGAGCCCAGCCACCTCTTTGGTGTGCTAAGCGTATGAATCTTGAGTCTTTCCTTTTGGCTGTCAATCAACTCCAGGACAGCATGGTCCGCATCTGTCAGGTTGTTGGCTTGGAAAATTGCCATGCGCGTTATCCAGTTACTCACTGACTTCACGATAGATATTAATTAACATTCTGATGTTGTCAATCTATCTGTTCTCGACAGCCGAGCAGAGATCATCTTGAGGCAATTGCGATTTTGAGGTAGCGTAGTCGCGATCCAACCAGAGGGGGCAATCTCTGGAGGTTTACCATGGTCGCTGTCGCTGTAGGTCCTGAGCTGATCGTCAACGTCACTGACGACTTCAAGCAGTACCGGCCGTTTCTGACCAGTCTGGCGACTGGCGGCTATCTCGTCGGTTGGCAAGACGAGAGCGGTGATGAGCCACCGGTTGGTGCTGATGGCGACGACGTGCGCTATGCCATCTATGACGCCTTTGGCAACCGGATCAGCGGTGGCGTCGATCTCATCGCCAACACCGAGATGCTGGCGTCGCAGTTCGGGGGTGCGGCGGCGGGATTTACCGACGGCAAATTCGTGATGGTGTGGACGGATGCCGGCGAGACCGCTCCGGATATCGACAACCGCGCCGTCCGCGGCCAGATCTTCAATGCCGACGGCTCCAAATCGGGTGCCGATTTCATCATCAACGCGACCTTCCCGCTGAGCCAGGACGAACCGTCGGTGACGGTTCTCACCAACGGCAAGTTCGTGGTGAGCTGGTCCAGCGAGGATGTCGATGCCTCGGGCGCCAGGCAGGTCATCGGCCGGGTGTTCAATGCCAATGGCTCGCCATCGAGCGCCGAATTCGTCATCAACACCAATCAGGATGTTGGCAATCAGGGTGGCTCCACGGTCATCGCGCTGTCGACCGGCGGCTTCGCGGTGGTGTGGGACGACCGCGAGAACACCGATGTCACCAACAACCAGACCGCCACCTATATCAGGCTCTACGATGCCGGCGGAACGGCGCTCGGCCCGGCGCTTGTCGCCAACAACGCCTCGGCCGGCGACCCGCAGGATATCAGCGTCACCGAAATGGCCGATGGGCGGCTGCTCGTCGTATGGTCGGACTATGATTTCAACGCGCCACCGGGCGATGGTTCGGGTGCCTCGATCAGGGCCCGCTTCCTCGATCCGGCGAGCGGCGTCTTCAGCCCACGGATCAATGTCAACACCACGGTGCTCAACGACCAGGTCGATCCGCAGGTGGCGGCGCTGCCCGATGGCCAATGGGTGGTGGTGTGGAACGACAAGAGCAACACGGCGGGCGAGGACGACAGCTTCGGTTGCGTTCGCATGCAGGTATTCGACGCGGCCGGGGCAAAAGCCGGCACCGAGATCCTGGTCAATAACGAAACGCTGTTCGAGCAGGAGAACCCGGTCATCACCGTGCTGACCGACGGGCGCTTCGTCGTGGCCTGGCAGGACAACAGCCAGACGGGATCGGATAGCGATGCCTTCTCGATCCGCAGTCAGATGTTCGACGCCAGGCTTGCCGCCATCGATGTCGATGGCACGGCCAACGCCGATTCCTACCAGGGCACGGATTTCGCCGATACCATCGACGGCCTGGCGGGCAACGATGCGATCCGGGCTGGCGGCGGCAGTGATTTCATCTTCGGCGGACTGGGACTGGATTTTCTGTTCGGCGAAAACGGCAGTGACGAACTGGACGGTGGCGCCGGCAATGACGAGCTCGATGGCGGCAACGGCAACGACACGCTGAAAGGCGGCACCGGCAACGACAAGATGAAGGGCGGCGATGGCGACGACACTTACTATGTCGACAGCGGGCTCGATGTGGTGACCGAGCTTCCCAACCAGGGCACCGATACGGTGCGTACGACACTGCTGTCCTATATCTTGCCCGCCAATGTCGAGAAGCTGTTTTACGATGGCACGATCAAGATCGCCGCATCGGGCAATGGCCTCGACAATGAAATCACCGGCGGCAATTTGGGCGATCTGTTCAAGGCCGACAGCGGCGGCGCCGACACGTTCTTCGGCGGTGGCGGCAATGACACCATGGATTTCCGGCTGGTGGGCGCGGCGACCGTCAATCTCGCCACCGGGGTGATGGGCGGCACCGCCGCTGGCGACAGTTTCAATTCGGTCGAAACGTTCTTCGGGTCCAATACGGCGGGCGATACGATGACCGGCGGGTCATTGGCCATCACCTTCTATGGCGGTGGCGGTAATGACAAGCTCACCGGAAGCTCAGGCGCCGATCTGCTGTCGGGCGGGCTTGGCAGCGATTCGCTATCGGGCGGCAACGGAGCCGACACGGTGTGGGGCGGCGGCAGCAACGACAAGATGAACGGCGGCAGTGGTGCTGATATCTTCTGGTTCACCACGATCGTCCGGGCAGGCGGCTTCGGCACCGACACGATCTCCGACTTCGTGGACGGCTCGGACAAGATCAAGTTCGCGCTGCAGGTGGCGGACTCGATGAGCGACTTCACCATTCAGAACAACAACACCTCGCAGGTGTCGCTGGTGATGGCCGAGGGCACCATCGTCATCAAGGGCTTCGCCAACATCAACATCACATCCGCCGACATCATCTTCGGCTAGCGGGCGGGTTATTCCGTCTACGGAGCAAAGGCCCTTCGAGGCTTTGCTCCGCAAAGCTCCTCAGGGTGAGGGACTGCCGGAATTCCCTCATGCCGAGGTGGCCGCGGAACGCGGCCCTCGAAGCATCATGCCGCGAAAACGCTTTTACTGGCCGCCCATCTTGGTGGGATCGATGCCGTTGACGGTGAAGCTGCCCTGCGGCGTGCTTTCGATCTTCCACGTCAGGTATTCGCCCTCGGTCTTGGCCATGCCCTTGGCGACGATGATCATCGGGGCTCCCTGCTGCAGGCCCATTTCGGGTGGGGCCGCCTGGATGGCCGCCATGATTTGATCGAGGCCCTTGAGCTTGACGGTTGCCTGGCCCGCCGGCATGGCCATCGGTCCCGCCGTCATGGCGCCCTCGGCTTTCAAATCGAAGATCGAGGCGATGACTTCGCTCGGTCCCACGCCGATGGTGACGCTGCCCTTGGGCAGCAAGGCCTGCAACAGCTGCTGTTCCATTTCCTTGGGGACCGGCGGCTGCTTGGTCAGGTCGAAACTTTCGATCAGCAGTTTTGCCGGGGCGGCGAGATTGAAATCGGCAATGCTGAAGTCGAGCGTGAAGTTCTGCGGCACCAGGCTGGCGGCCCAGGGCGGCACTACGCCATCGGGCATCTGCAGGCCGCTCACCGTGATTTTTTCGCGGCCCGCGCCATTTTCGACGACGCCAGTGGCGTCGAACAGAACGCTCAGCTCCTGGCTGCCGAACTTGCCGAGCATGGTGTTGACGCTCAAGTCCTCGAGGTTCATCGTGCCGGACATGGAGTTGAACACCGGCATGAGAGCGTTGAGTTTTTCCTTCAATTGCGCCTGATCGGCAACGATCGCCTCAGGCGAGGGATGCGCCACGAACCAGGCCAAGATATCGGTTGCCGCTTTGACTTTCAGGCCGGTCAGCGTGTAATCGCTGCCGCCGCCCGGCGAAGCGACCGAAAATTCCATGGCCGGCATGCCGCCGCCGGGGGGCGAGGGCATGGCGATGGTTTCGCGGAGATCGGTGTAAGTTGACTTGAAAACGCCATCGGCGCCGCCGGCACTGCCGGACATCGTGGTCTCGTGATGCATGTTGGCGATTGTGTAGTCGATCCTCGAGGTTCCGCCCGCTTCGGTCATCACTTGCTGGAGGGCGACCTGGTTATAGTCGGTCACCGAGCTGGCCATGGCGCCCAGCGCCTCATCGAAGACACCGGTGCTCTTGATGCCGCCGAAGCTGGCTTTCATGTCGAGCTTGCCGTCGATCTTCAGCGTGAAGGAGAGCGGCTGGTCCTGGTCGACCCGCCATTTGCCGCCGCCCTGGCTGGTGAGCATCATCTTGACCGGCGTCACGGAGGCGCTGGCGCCGGGCTCCTTGATCTTGGCGATGTAGGGCCCCAGATCGATGGTCGCCGCATAGGAATCGCCCGTGGGCTCGACCTTCACAACGCCTGGCTCGGAGCCGAGATAGGACTGGAAAAGTGCTGTCAGGCGCTGGGCTTCCTCGGGGGTTGCCGCGGCGAGCGCGGGAGCACTCGTACCCAGCAGGAAAGCCAGAGTGAGCAGGGCGGCGGATGATTTCATGGCGCTGGTCCTTCGTTGGATCAGCCCATAGCCAAGCATCCACCGCCTGCAACGTCAACAGCAGGATTTACGGCTTGCGCTTGTGCTTGCGGCGCTGCTTGCGATTGACCATGTCAGCGAAATGTCAGCGTTCCGCCGCGCCGCCGCCGCGATTCGGACAAAGGCCACCGGCTTGATGCTCCCCGGGTTGGAAACAAAGTCAAACGGAGCTCATCCATGAAACTCATTCGTCTCGCAGCCGTGCTGCTCGCCACCACCGCTGTAACACCGGTACTGGCGGCCGATATTCCCGCAGTCTCGAAAGTCGATGCCGTCACCGTGTTCCCGAGTGGGGCCGAAGTGACGCGCGTTGCCGAGGCCAGGATCATGGCCGGCGAACATGCACTGGTCTTCGAGGGCCTGCCCGGCGATCTGATGGCGGAAACCATCCGCGTCGAGGGCGATGCGCTGGGCAAGATCGAGATCGGCTCGGTCGATGCCCGCATGGTTTATGTCGGGTCGAGCGATATCGATGCCAGGCGCAAGACCATGGAAGCCCAAATCCAGGCGCTGCAGGATGAACGCGCGGTGCTCGACCAGACGATCAGCGATGCCGAATACCAGAAGAGCCTGATGCAACAGCTGGCGTCTGGCGCCTTCACCGCGCCCCTCAAGGAAGGCGAGGGCAAGAGTTTCGGCGCCGCCGATCTGGGGCAATTGCTCGATCTGGTCGGCGGCAAATTACAGACCCTCTCGAAGCTGGTGCTCGAGGCGCGCGTCCGGCAGCGGCAGATCGACCAGACGGTCAACGGCATGTCCAACCAGATGGCCATGCTGGCTCCGCCTGAACAGGCGCGCATGCTGGTGACGGTGCATCTCGCCGCCCCCGCCGACGTCACCGGCACATTCCGCCTCAAGTACCGCATTGCCGGTGCCGGCTGGGAGCCGATCTACGATGCGCGCCTGACCTCGCCCGACGAAGGCAAGGCCTCGAAGATCGAACTGGTGCGCCGCGCCGCGGTGACACAATCAACCACCGAGACCTGGAGCGATGTCGCCTTGACGTTGTCAACGGCGAGGCCGGTGGGTGCGACAGCCGCCCCCGATATCCTGCCGCAATTGATCGATGGTTATGACACCGGCCGCGCCGCGAATTACGTACGCCGCGACGGCGCAAAGCTTGAAGCGCCGGCACCGTCCAGCCAGGCGGTTGGCGAAGTCTCGCAAGACGCCGCCAAGGATGACGAGCTGAAGAAGCGCAAGGAAGTCCAGCAGATGCAGGCGCAAGTCGAGATCGCCGGTTTCCAGGCGCTCTATGCCATTCCGGGCCGCGTCTCGATCGACAATACCGGCACCGCCAAGAACGTCCGCATCGACACCAGCGAGATCGCCGCCAAGCTCTCGGCGCGGGCCGTGCCGAAGCTCGATCCCAATGCTTATCTGACGGCCGCCTTCACGCTCAACGGCGAGACGCCCTTGCTGCCCGGCACCACGATGCTGTACCGCGACGGCGTGTTCATGGGGCAGGGCTATCTGCCGCTCTTGTCACCGGGCGAAGAAGCCAAGCTCGGCTTCGGTGCCGATGACCTGATCAAGGTAAAGCGCGTCGAAGTGAAACGCCAGCGCGGCGAGGAGGGCCTTCTCACCACCTCCAACATCGACGAGCGCGCCTATGACATCACGGTGAAGAACCTGCACAGCTTTGCCATTCCGGTCACGGTGATCGACCAGATGCCGTACTCGGCGCAGGAGGACATCACCGTCGACATCATGCCCGGCATGACGCCCGCCACGCAGAAGGATTTTGAAAAAAAGCGCGGCGTGCTGGCCTGGAGTTTCGATCTCGAACCCAAGGCCGACAAGGTCCTGAAACACGGCTTCAAGGTGACCTGGCCGGAAGACATGGAAGTGGGGATGAATGTGAACTGAAGCTGAACGGCCAAAGTCGAGAGCGCCCGCCGCGAAGAAACAAATTTCTTGGCGGCGGGCTGCTTCAGGCGTATTCTTCCCGGTATGCGAGGGGGCTCGACTAACAAAGGAAACAGCCTATGAAGACGCATTCCGCCTCCCTCATCGCCGCTTCCCTGCTGTCCATCACCGCTGCCATTCCCGCTCATGCCGGCAGTATCGAAACGCCGATGTTGTACCTCAGCTCAACGACAAAACAGCTCATCTGCATTGCGACCAATGCGAGCAGCAGTTCCATCAATGTTAGAGTCAAGATCATCGGCAATCTTGGCGGAACGGCGACCGAGAACTGCATTTTGCCGGCGGGTGACATCAACGGATGTTCGACCTTCCTTGAGAACAACGCAGGCCGTTGCCGCATCTCCGTGAATGGTATGCTCTCAAACGACGTGCGTGAGCGGGTTCGGGGCGTTCTTTTCACCCGCAACGCGCCGTCTCCGTCGACCATCGAAGCGGTTGTGGAAGCCCGTTAATCCGGATTGCTCCCGCAGCGGCCGAGAACTTCGATAAGAAACGCGGCGTGCTGGTGTGTCGTTTCGATCTCGAACCGAAAGCCGAGAAGGTGCTGAATCACGGCTTCAAGATCACCTGGCCCGAAAACATGGAAGTGGGCATGAATGTGAACTGAGGGAAAGAGCCCTCATCCGGCCTGTCGGCCACCTTCCCCCATGCCAAACGGCACGGGGGAAGGCACATGTGGTGGGGTCTCCCTTCACCAAGTTCACCGCCCTCGCGGCTCCAGCGCCTTCTCCCGTGGCAAAGCCATGGGAGTAAGGTGCCCGAAGGGCGGATGAGGGCCTCTTTCCCACCACAAAGCTGGACCCAGACTTTCGTCAGGGTGACGGATGTAAGGAGGGGGTGTTACCGACCCCAGGTTCCGTCACCCTGGCGAAAGCCAGGGCCCAGCTTCCTTTGGCCACCGGGTTCTGCGGCGGCGTTGCCTGACGACGCGATTGCGCGTAACGTCGGGCTGGCGATCAAGATGGAGCATCTTGAAATGGCAGTGCAGCGATCGATCCTACAGGCATTCCGTTGCGCAATTCTTGTTGCCGGTCTTGCCGTGGCGCCGGCCCATGCCACCAAGCTCTTCGATGCCGCGAAGACCGGCGATGTGGAACAGGTATCTCTGTTGCTGAAGGCGGGTGCCGATCCCAATGCGCGCTCGCCTTATGATGCGCCGTTGCACGTGGCGGCCCGGCTTGGCTCCGTCAAATTGGTGACGGCGCTCATTGATGCGGGCGCCGACATCGAACTTGCGGGTTATGGCGGAGCGCGCCCGTTGCACGCGGCGGCGCTGGCCGGACAGGGCCGGATCGTTTCGCTCCTTATCGCGCTTGGCGCCAAGGCCGAAGCTACCGACAATCTCGACCGCACACCATTGCTGTCGCTGGTGTCGGGGGCGGTCGAGAGCACCGATACGCTCAAGATCCTTTTGGAAGCCGGCGCCGATCCCAATCTCTTGGATGGACCCGTCCGGTTGCGCGCGCTGGACTACGCTGCGATGCAGGGTCGCGCCGCCGTCGCCGAAATCCTGTTGTCCCATGGCGCCAAGGTCAATGCCAGCGACAATCTCTACGGCAAGACACCACTGCACTACGCCATCGCCTTTTGCCTCATCGACGCCAGAGGGCATCAGGAGGTCATAGAGGTCCTCATCGCGCATGGCGCCGATGTCAATGCCAGGGATGCCGAAGGCCTCACACCCCTGGAACTGGCCAAGCGCCACGCGCCCGGAAACGGCCTGCTGCATCTCCTGCTGGAGAACGCGGGCGCCAAGTAACGGGCTCCGTATCAGGCCAAGCTGGACCCTGACTTTCGTCAGGGTGCCGGGCGTGGGAGGAATATTATCATTGCCGTGACCCTGGCGAAAGCCAGGGCCCAGCCTCTTTTCGCCACGGAATACGACACTTGACTTGAGTCAACCATCGACACGCCAAAACGACGTGAAAAAGACGGCAAAACAGGTCCGATTCACGGCGTTTCAACGCCGCAGATCGTGCGTTTTCGCCGAAACCGCGCGCTCCAACGCATTGATTCCCATGATCTTTGTCATCGTAGGAATTGTTTCACGTGAAACATCGCCCGCAAAACGCCGGCCACGAAATTCCGAAGCTTTTTGCAACCGTTCCGCGCCGTTTTCCACATCTTCCATTTGCCTTGTCCCCCCATTCGTGTATGAGCCCACAACGGCCCCGGCGGACAATTCCCGCGCGGGGCCGTTCGCATGTCTGATGGGAGCCAGTTATGGCAAATGTGGCGGTGGTCGGCGCGCAGTGGGGCGACGAGGGCAAGGGCAAGCTGGTGGACTGGCTCTCCGAGCGCGCCGATGTGGTGGTGCGCTTTCAGGGCGGGCACAATGCCGGGCATACGCTGGTCATCGACGGCGTCACCTACAAGCTCTCACTGCTGCCGTCGGGGATCGTTAGGCCCGGCAAGCTCTCGGTCATCGGCAATGGCGTGGTGATCGACCCCTGGGCGCTGATCGCCGAGATCGCCAAGCTCTCGTCGCAAGGCGTCGATATCAGCCGCGCCAATTTGCGGATCGCCGGCAATGCCACGCTGATCCTGCCGCTGCACGGCGAACTCGACCAGATGCGCGAAGCCGCCGCCGGGGCAGGAAAGATCGGTACCACGGGGCGCGGCATTGGCCCCGCATACGAAGATAAGGTCGGCAGAAGGGCCATTCGTGTCAATGATCTGGCCGATCTCTCGACCATCGGCCCCAAGGTCGAACGCCTGCTGGCGCATCACAATGCGCTGCGCCGCGGGCTTGGCCAGCCGGAGGTCAAGGCCGCCGATCTGGTGGCGCAGCTGGCGGAAGTCGCACCCAAGGTGCTGGTCTATTCCGATGCCGTATGGGCGCTGCTCGACGATGCCAGGCGCGAGGGCAAGCGCATCCTGTTCGAGGGCGCGCAAGGCATCCTGCTCGACATCGACCACGGCACCTACCCTTATGTGACCTCCTCCAACACCGTGGCGGGGCAGGCGGCGGCGGGGTCGGGTCTTGGGCCATCGGCCATCGGCTATGTGCTGGGCATCGCCAAGGCCTATACGACCAGGGTGGGTTCGGGCCCGTTTCCGACCGAGCAGGAGAATGAGATCGGCGAAACCATCGGCCGCCGCGGCCGCGAGTTCGGCACGGTAACAGGCCGCAAGCGGCGCTGTGGGTGGTTCGATTCGGTATTGGTGCGGCAGGCGATCAAGACGAGCGGCATCCATGGCATCGCCTTGACCAAGCTCGATGTTCTCGATGGCCTCGACGAGATCAAGGTCGGCGTCGGCTACGAACTCGACGGCAAGCGCATCGAGCGCTTTCCGGCGGCGGAAGAAGCCCAGAAACGGGTTGTGCCTGTTTATGAAAGCTTCGAGGGCTGGAAGGGCACGACGGCGGGCGCCAGAAGCTGGGCGCAACTCCCGGCCCAGGCGATCAAGTATGTGAAATATCTCGAAGAGCTGATCGAATGCCCGGTGGCGCTGCTGTCAACCTCGCCCGAACGCGACGATACGATCCTGATGAAGGATCCGTTCGAAGATTAGAAATCGCGCCGTTCGACAAAGAAGCCGTAGAGCGAAGTGAACATGTTGACGTTGAACAGAATGACAAAGAGGTTGACGGCCACGACCGCTGCCAGATCGATGGCGACAG
>JANPCS010000034.1:0-3822 GCA_031431065.1 Hyphomicrobiales bacterium
GGAGGCGAGAAGGCCAGCGCAAGTGCCGGCGCTGTGAAATCGCGAACATTCAATGTTCTGAACTATGGGGCGGTGGGTGACGACAAGACGGACAACACCGAAGCGTTTTCGGCCTGCCTTAAGGCGGTGATCGCTGCCGGCGGCGGAAAAATGTTTATCCCTGACGGGATCTACCGCGGCAGGATTATCATTCCCGGAACAAAAGAGTGGATCACCGTGGAGATCGCGGGCGAGAGCGAACCGACCCCGGTTTTCGGGACGATCGGCACGTTTCCGCTTCCGAAGAGTGGCACGATTATCAAATGCCTGTCGGAATCGGGGCCGGCTGTCATCTCTTCAGCCAGCGTCCCCGCTACAATGTACATGCAGTTTTCGGGGATCAACGTGAGCCTGCGGAACCTGGACGTCCGAACCTACGACAATCCCGGTATCGGCGGCATCGATCTGCTGAACGCGGTGCAATGCAAACTCGAGAACGTCTTCGTCAATACCGATCGCTACAATGTGCAAGCGTCCAAGCCCACCCACGGTACGGCCGGCATCAGCACCCCAGCCTGCAACAACGGGGCTCCCACGATCCTGCGCAATGTAGTCGTGACCGGATATCATACCGGCATCCTGGTCAGCGAGCACACCGACGGGGATAACATCGTGGTGGCCTCCAATGTCAACGTCCTGGAATTTCTTTTCGCCCATCATGCCTCCCGTTTTGGGCGGGTGGGCACATACCGCAACACCCATCACGTCACCGTTTCCGGCAGGCACGGGTTTTCGATCGAACAGATGAACACGGAACAACCGGGGCCGGGACAGACGGATACCAATAATGCTTGGCAGGCGCTCGTCAGTGATATTAACGACCCGAAGAATCTCGGTTTTGACGATATCAACTACTGGGTTGTCGAGGGGAATGTGGGTGCGGTCGAGAAGTTCATCCGCAACGGCGGTGCCTCGATCCGCGCCCGGCGGAACGGTTCGGCTCCGGCCGGAAGCAAGTAACTGGGAGCCGTTATGAAACATCCGCCAATATCCCCAGCCTCTCAGTCACCCTGGATCTCGAGATCAGCCCCAAATAACGGGCTGAATGGGATAAACACTCCATGAAAACCATCTCATCCAGTCTTTGCTCCTCGTTGCATCACTGCTTTCGTTATCCCCAACAGAGGCCGCCGCGCAATACCCGGGCTGGCAGCACTCGGGAGCGATGTTGATCCTCACCACACCCGAAGGAGCCGACCTGCCGGCGACGGCGGCGGTGAAGAATTTCCCGCTGTCAGTGCGGCTGCACAAAGACTTCTTCGACTTCAGCAAAGCCAAGGAGGACGGGGCCGACCTGCGGTTCTCGACCAAGAACGGTGAACCACTGGCGTATCAAATCGAGGAATGGGATGCGGCCAACGGCACCGCCAGCATTTGGGTGCGCATCCCGGCCATCCAAGGCGATGCCCGTCAGGAAATTAAAATATATTGGGGCAACACCGCGGCTATCAGTGAATCAAGTGGCTCCGCGGTGTTCAATGCCGCCAACAACTTCGCCGCTGTGCTGCACATGAACGAAACCGTCCACGATGAGGTTGGCACAATCACGGCGATCGATGTCGGCACCACCTTGAGCACTGGCGTGATCGGTAAGTCTCGGGCTTTTTCTGCCGGCAAAGGCGTCAATTGCGGTACCAAAATCAAAACTTTCCCGAGCGGTTCAACGCCCCACTCCAGTGAGGCCTGGTTCAAGGCCAAGAAGATCAACACCACTGTTCTGGCCTGGGGAGTTCCCACGGACGCAAGTAAGGTGGTGATAAATTTGGCCAGCCCTGCTCACATGAGCATGGACTGCTGGTTCGGTGGTGCAAATGTCGCAGGCGCTATCACCATCCCCATGTCTGAATGGGTGCACGTCGTTCACGCCTACGATGGAAAGACGGCGAAATTGTATGTGAATGGCGTTCTCGACAATACCGATGGCAGCGATAATATGAAAATCCCCAATACAGTTTCCATGTATATAGGTGGCTGGAATCAGGTTGCTGGCACTTATGATTTCGTCGGTGATATCGATGAGGTGCGTATCTCCAAAGTGGCTCGTTCGGCCGATTGGATTCGCCTGCAATACGAGAACCAGAAACCCATGCAAACTTTGGTCGGGCCACTCGTGCAACCCGGCAACGATTTCAGCCTGTCATCGGAAAGCACCGTCGTGAATGAAAGCCAGAATGCGGAATTCATTGCCAAGGCAGGTGGCGCGCAGAAACTTTATTGGATCCTGAAACGCGATGGCCGTGAAGAAGTCGCCGCCACCGATCGCTTCCGCTTCGCTTTCGATGCCGGGCGTGTGAGCAATGACGCAAAGGCCACACTCCAATGCAAGGCCGTCTATGCCGACGGCGTGAAGACCAAGGACATCGCCATCACTATTAAAGAAGCTATTCCCGAGCCAATCTTCACACTCAAGGTGCCGAAAAAATGGGATGGACGATCAACCATCGAGGTCGTGCCTCAGATCAAGAATCTCGCGGCGATGCAGGCTGCGAATGCGGCCGACCTGAAGTTTGAGTGGAGCGCCGAGCCGCTCGCGATCATCAAGGAAGTGGCCCCAGGCAAGCTGCGGCTGCTGCGCTCGCAAAACAGTGGCAAGCTGACGGTGACGGCGAAAGTTGGCAATGGCGGCAAACCAGTCACGCAGAGCGTGGATATCATGGTGACCGAGCCGAAGAAGGACCCGTGGCTCGCGCGCATTCCGGCAAAAGATGAGAAGCCCGAGGACGGCCAGTTTTACACACGCGACGACAAGGGGCTGGGCACGCTTTATTACAACGGAACGCTGACCGCCGCCGCCGACTCGGTTTTCCTCAAGCTCTACGCGAACGACAAACTCATCAAGACCGAGACGGCCAAGCCCGCAGCGGACAAATCCTACACGCTCTCTACGCAACTCAAGCCGGGCTTGATCCATTACAAAGTGGAGTTTGGCACAAAGGCCGGCGGCAAGGAAACCGTTCTGCAAACGGTGAATGATCTGGTCTGTGGCGACGCCTACATTATCGATGGTCAATCAAATGCATTGGCGACCGATACCGGCGAAAAATCTCCGCCAGAAGCGAATAAATGGATTCGCAGTTATGGCCGTCCTTCAGATAATAAAACAGGCGACGCAGTAAACCTGTGGTGTTATCCGGTGTGGAAAGCACAAAAGGGAGAGAAAGCCGAGTTGAGCTGGTGGGGCATGGAACTAGCCAAGCGTTTGGTTGATAGTCAAAAGATGCCAATTTGCATCATCAATGCCGCAGCGGGTGGAACACGCATCGATCAGAACTTGCCGAACCCGCTTAATCGTCGTGATACCAGCGGTGAAAACCCATGGACTAATCCATATAAGCTTTACGGCAGTTTATTGACGCGAGTTGAAGGGGCGAAATTGACGCACGGCATCCGCGCGATCCTGTGGCATCAGGGCGAGAACGATCAAGGCTCCGCCGGCCCGACCGGCGGCTACGGATGGGATACTACCAAGAATTGTTCAAGGAAATGGCCGCCTCGTGGAAACAGGATTTTCCGAATGTGAAGAATTATTATGTTTTCCAGATCTGGCCGAACTCATGCGGGATGGGCGGAAGCATAGGCTCTGGCGATATGTTGCGCGAAAAACAACGCACATTGCCTTATCTCTTTTCGAACATGAGCATTCTCTCCACGCTGGGCGTGCGGCCACCGGGCGGCTGCCACTATCCCCTGGAGGGTTGGGCGGAGTTCTCGCGCATGGTTCAACCACTGATCGAACGGGACCATTATGACAAAGTGCCAACGGGGCCAATTTCTGCCGCAAAC
>JANPCS010000035.1:0-22282 GCA_031431065.1 Hyphomicrobiales bacterium
CAGCAAGAGCCCGGTTGTCCCTCATCTCCCCCATCATGCTGCGCATGACGGGTCCCCTTCTTCTCCCTTCACGAAGGGAGAAGACTATAAGCCTATACCCGAGCAGCCCGCCCCGCCTCCGCGCTGAAGCACTGGTCGAGCATCGCTTGCAGCGTGGCGCCGCGGCGGAAGGAGGGATCGCCATTGACGCCCGAGATCACCGCATCGATGAAGCGGGCATGGATGGTTGGAACCGTATCGACGGCCACCCGCCGCCAGGCCTGGGTGTGAACATCCTCGCCCGAGCACATGCGGATTTCGGTCCACTCCGAGCCATGGTTGATCTCGATGGCGCCCGTGGTGCCGAACACGTCGAGCTTCAGCACATTGGCATAGCCGGTCATGAAGCGGCTGGCGTGAATGACGCCCAACGCGCCATTCTCGAACTCGACCTGCATCGCGGCGCTGTCATTGGCATCGAGCCGATAGTCGCCGATCTTGTTGGCCTCAGTCTTGTGGAAAGTCTTGACGCGGGCCTGCAGTGACACCGGCAGCATGCCGATGGCGAAGGTGGTGAAATCCAGAATGTGAATGCCGACATCGCCCAGCACACCCTTGGAGCCGTGTTTCTCCGACAACCGCCACAGCCACATCGGCTCGGTCCGCCAATCGCCCCAGTGCTTTCCCACCAGCCAGCTCTGCCGGTAGGACGCCTCGACGTGCCGCACCTCGCCGATCTCGCCCGCCGCGATCAACTGCCTGGCCTTTTGCAGTGCGGCCACATTGCGGTAGCTCAGGTTCACCATGTTGATGAGGCCGGCTGCATCAGCGGCCGTCGCCATTTCATCGGCCAGCGCGAAAGTCTCGGCCAGCGGCTTCTCGCACAGCACATGTTTCCTGGCCGCGATGATCTTCATCGTCGTTGGATGATGGACAGCATCGGGCGTCACGTTGCTGATGGCGTCGAACTTGCCCCACGCCAGCAATTCATCGAGACTGCCGAAAGATGTAGCGATGCTGTGTTTCTCGGCGAAGGCTTTGGCCCGGGCTTCGTCGACATCGGCGGCCGCCACGACTTCAACGCGCCCATCGCTGCGCAACAGCCGCGCGTGATTGGCGGCCATCGAGCCGGTGCCCAGAACGGCGAGGCGGACCTTGCTCACCGGTAACCCTCCTCGCCAGCTTCGTGCAGGCGCGGACCCTTGACCTCGAGCGGCACCGGTGCGTGTGTATGCGGCACATTGGGCGCATCATCGATCGAGGTCCATGGGCTGGCTGGATTATAAGCCCAGCGCGTGGCATTATGGATGATCTTTAGCACGAGCGGATTGTGATAGGTCGGATAGGCCTCGTGGCCGGGGCGGAAATAGAAGATCCTGCCGGCCCCGCGCTGGAAGGTGACACCGGAGCGGAACACCTCGCCACCCTCGAACCACGAAATCAGCACCGTCTCCAGGGGCTCCGGAATGGTGAAGGGCTCGCCATACATCTCCTCGTGCTCGATTTCGATATATTCCGGCAAGCCCTGGGCGATCGGATGATTGCGATTGATGACCCACAGGCGTTCGACCTCGCCAGCCTCGCGCCACTTCAATGAACACGGTGTGCCGAGCAGCCGTTTGAAGATCTTGGAAAAATGCCCGGAGTGCAGGACGATGAGGCCCATGCCCTCCCACACCCGCTGCTGCACGCGCTCGACGATGGCATCGTCGACCTTGCCATGGGACATATGACCCCACCACAGCAGCACATCGGTCTTGGCCAGGCGCTCCACCGTCAAACCATGCTCGGGCATGTCGAGTGTCGCGGTCTCGACCGTGATCTCCGGATCGCCGCTGAAAGCCTGGGCAATGGCGTGGTGAATACCTTGCGGATAAAGCTTCTTCACCAGGGCATTGCGCTTCTCATGCTCATTCTCGTTCCAGACCAGCGAACGAATAGCCATCGCCACCTCCCAAACTCTGTTGAAGCTGCTGTCTTACCACAGTCGGACAGGGTTTTCAAATCGCTTTGAGAACTGCGCCTTCGCAGTTGCAGCGCGGCTTGCCCCAAGAAACCCATTGATTATAGCATTTCTTGCCATCATAACTCTTAGGCACCATAGATTTCCTGCATCAAGTCGCGTGGAATTCAAAGCGCTTTGAGATTTTGACCGGCCCAGGGAGTAGCCTCATGCAGAAGCGGGCAAGCGAATACCTCGAGATCGCGGACCGGTTTTTGGCTGCCGCCAAAGGTCTTGACCCGCGGCATCGCGAGGTCTTCCGGCTGCGTTTCCAGCGCAGCGAGCGCGATCTCTTTGCGCCGCTTGAAGTTCTCTATGGCGCGCGGCCGGATTTCGCCGGCTTTTGTGATGATCTGATCGAAGCTCTGGTGCGGATGCAGACCGAAAGACCGCAAGCGCTGTGTCATCTCGACTTGCACCGCGATCTCGAGCCCGACTGGTTCCAACGCCCGGACATGGCGGGCTATGTATTCTATATCGACCGCTTCAACGGCACCTTGCGCGGCGTTCTCGACAAGGCCTCCTATCTCGAAGAGCTGGGCATCACCTATGTGCATTTCATGCCCTGCCTGAAGCCGCGCCCTGGCGACAGCGACGGCGGTTATTCGGTGATGGATTACCGCGAGATCAATCCGGCACTCGGCTCCATGGCCGACCTCGAGACCGTGTCCGCAGCGCTTCGGCAACGCGGCATGAGCGTCTGCATCGACCTGGTCCTCAACCACACCGCCAAGGAACATGACTGGGCGAGGAAGGCCCGCGCCGGCGAAAAGCGCTTTCAAGACTACTATTGGATGTTCGACACCGAGGACATGCCGGATGAGTATTCGAAGTCGCTGGTCGAAGTCTTTCCCGCCCATGCGCCGGGAAATTTTACTTACTATAAGGACATCGGCAAGTGGGTGTGGACGACTTTCAACGAACACCAGTGGGACCTGAACTGGTCAAACCCGCGGGTGTTTCTCGAAGTCGTGGAAATCATGCTGTTCCTCGCCAACCAGGGCATCGAGGTGGTGCGGCTCGATGCCGTGGCCTTCATGTGGAAGCGCCTCGGCACGCGCTGCCAGAACGAGCCCGAGGTGCATCAATTGCTGCAGGCGCTGCGCGCCGCCAGCCGCATCGTGGCGCCCGCCCTGCTCCACAAGGCTGAGGCGATCGTCGCGCCCAAGGATCTGATCCCTTATCTCGGTCAGGGCCGTCACACCGGCCGTGAGGGCAACCTTGCTTATCACAACTCTTTGATGGTGCAGTTCTGGTCGGCGCTGGCGACACGAGAAACCAGGCTGATGACCCATGTGCTGCGTGAGCACTTTCCCGAAAGCTTCGTCAACGCCACCTGGGGCACTTATCTGCGCTGCCACGACGACATCGGCTGGGCGGTCACCGATGAGGACGCGAGCGCCGTGGGTATCTCGGGCTTTGCGCATCGTGGCTTCTTGGCCGATTTCTTTGCCGGGAGGTTTCCCGGCGGCTTCGCGCGCGGCGGCGATTTCCAGTCCAACCCCGGCACCGGCGACAAGCGCACCAACGGCACCTGCGCCTCGCTTTGCGGGTTGGAGATCGCCATCGCGGCCGGCGATCCTGCCGCCATCGATGCCGCCATCCACCGCATCCTCATGGGCCACGCCCTGATCGCCAGCTTCGGCGGCATTCCGCTGCTCTACATGGGCGATGAATTGGGACTGCTCAACGATCATTCCTTCGAGCATGACGATCACCTGAAACACGATGGCCGCTGGATGCACCGCCCGGTGATGGACTGGGACAAGGTCATGAAGCGCAACGATCCCGCCGCGATCGAGAGCCGCATCTATTCAGGTGTCCGCCATATCCTGTCGCGCCGCAGCGAAACGCCGCACCTTCACGCCGCCAACCCGGTATCGATTGCCGACTTAGGGATCGACGGATTGTTCGCCTTCGCCCGCCGCAGCCCCGAAGGCCCGCTGGCTTGCATATTCAACTTCTCGGAACGCTGGCAATCGATTCCGCGTCAGACGCTCGAGGCCGTAGGCGTCGGCGAATGGCACGATCGATTGGCCAACATCAAGGTTGAATTGCCCGGCAACACGTTGCCCTTCCCGCCGCAAGGCCGCATCTGGCTGACGTGAATCAGCCTATCGTCACCCAGCTCCGCGCCTTGGATGACTGGATCGCCGCTTCGACGACCTTCTGGATCTCATAGGCCTCGCGGAAATCCGGCCCGGCTTTCGCAGCCCCAGCGATGGCGCCGAGGAATTCGCCGATCTCGATGGTCTTCAAGTCATTGAAGCCGAGTTGATGGCCGCCGGCGATGCAGAACTGGCCATAGGGAAAATGCTGCGGGCCAGCTTCAATACGGACATAGCCGTTGGCGCGGGCATCGACGCCGTGGGCCTGCGCTTCGCCGCCGGCCTTGTAAAACAGCAACTCGTTCAATCTTTCTTGTGTAAACACCAGCGAACCTTTCGACCCGTAAAGTTCGAAGCCCAGTTGCATCTTGCGGCCGGTGGCAATCCAGTTGGCCTCGATGGTGCCGCCGCAACCGCGTCCGAACTGAACGAGAATTCGCGCCACGTCATCGACCAGCACCTGCCTGCGCTCACCAGCGCCGCGCGCCACCGGCCGTGATTTCACCACGGTGCGAACGTCCGCACTCACTTGCGTGATCGGCCCCAGCAGGAAGCGCGCCATGCTGATGATGTGCGAGCCGAGATCGGCAACCACACCTGGGCCGCCCGAGGGATCGATGCGCCAGGTCCACGGGCTTTCCGGATCATGCATATAATCCTCGGCATGAATGCCGCGGAAGCCGGTGATCTCCCCCAAATCGCCCGCCTCGATCATCTGCCGTGCCAGCTTGAGCAGCGGATTCTTGATGTAGTTGAATCCAACCTGCGTGACCACGCGTTTGGCTTCGGCAGCCTGCACCATTTCAAGCGTATCGCTGAGGGTCGGCGACAGCGGCTTCTCGCAATGCACATGCTTGCCAGCGGCGATAGCGGCAAGCGCCATCTCCTTGTGCAGGGTATTGGGCGTGGTGATCGATACGGCATCGATCTTCGGGTCGGCGATCAGCTCCCGCCAATCGCCGGTCGAGCCCGCGAAGCCATATTGATGCGCCGCCTTGGCCGCTCCCGCCGCATCGGCATCGGCAATCGTCTCGAGACGCGGAACCGGAATATCGGGGAACGCTGCAAGTGCGGCGCGATAGGCGAAGGCATGCGCCTTGCCCATGAAGCCGGTGCCGATGATGCCGATGCCGAGTTCGCGCATGTCAGGCCACGACCGTGTAGCCGGCCGCCGTCATCACCCGCATCAGTTCCTTGTGGCCGGCCTGCGCCATCTTCAGCGGCGGCGACTTTTTCGGATCCTGCTCGGCCTCGACCACGAACCAGCCTTCATAGCCGAAGCCTGCGAGCTTTTTCACGATGGCTTCGAAATCGAGCGAGCCGTCACCCGGCACCGTAAAGGCACCCTTCACAACCGCATCGAGGAAACTCTCCTTGGTCCGGTCGAGGCCATTGATAATATCCATGCGCACATCCTTGGTGTGGACATGACGGATGCGCGTGTGGTGCTTGTCGATGCAACGCTCGACATTGCCGCCGGCAAAGGCCATGTGGCCGGCATCGAAACACAGCGAGATGCCGGAGTGATTCATGAAGGAATTGAGCTCGGGTTCGGTCTCAACCACCGCTGCCATGTGATGGTGATAGGTCAGCGGCATGCCCTGGGCTTCAACCCATTCGGCGAATTCGGTCACCCGGCGGCCATAGGCTTTCATCTCGTCGCCGCTGAGCTTCGGCTTGGTGGCCAGCGGCTTCGAGCGGTCGCCCTGGATCGAGCGGGCGACTTCGCCATAAACGATGCACGGCGCATCGACCGCTTTGAACAGGTCGATCATCGGCTGGATGCGCTGCTGGTTCGAAGCCAGCGTGTCATCGGTCAGCGTGCCGGAAAACCAGCCGCCGCACAGCGTCACATCGGCGGCCTTCAGCACCGGCAGCATGAGCTTCGGATCGGGCGGGAAACGCCGCCCCATTTCCATGCCGGTGAAGCCCGCCGAGCGCGACTGCCGCAGGCACTCCTCCAGCGACACGTCATCGCTCAGTTCGACAAGATCATCGTTCCACCAGGCGATGGGCGACATGCCCAGTTTGGCTTTCATGGCGTTTAACTCCAAGAGGTGTTTCTGGCCTGGCGGGTTTCGGAACAGGCTGGTTTTGGAATAAAACGTCTATTGCAGCAGGTTGTGGAATTCAAGTTCTGCCTACTGCGGCACACCGTCCGGGGCCGAAATTCCCGGTGCACGAATACCGGCAACGGCATCTGATCAACACAGACTGCCAGCCGGCGAGGTAAGGCCAGGCTATTCCCCGGTGCGGCCAGTGTTGAGAACTTATCATTCTCCAGGCTCTTGCTATGTTGGCTTGATCGGTCAAGAATGATTTCCGCAATAGCGGGATAAGACGCCGGAAACGGCAAGGAACAGGCTGTTCCCTGCAGCGAACATCATGAACGACGCCCGGCACAACGCGGCGCAACAAAAATGGAGAGGAGAAGCTCGATGAAGTTTTTTAGCAAAAACGGCAAGAGGTTGCCGAAGGTTCTTGACGGCCTGGCCAGCGAAGCCAGGCAAGGCTACCTGGATCGCCGTGAATTTTTGGCCATGGCCAGCGCCTTCGGCGCCACCGCCGCCACGGCCTATGGCATGCTCGGCGCCACGCTGACCACGCCAGCTCAGGCCCAGGAGGCCAAGAAGGGCGGCATCCTGAAGATGCAGATGATCATCAAGGAAATGAAGGACCCGCGCATCTGGGATTGGTCGGAAATGGCCAACGTCTCGCGCCAGTCCAACGAATACCTGGTTCGCTACACCAAGGCCTTCACCTTTGAGGGCCAGCTCCTCGAAAGCTGGGACGTCAACGACGGCGCCACCGAATATACCCTGCATGTCCGCAAGGGCGTGAAATGGTCGAACGGCGACGATTTCAATGCCGATGACGTGGTCTACAACATCACCCGCTGGTGCGACAAGGCCGCCGAAGGCAATTCCATGGCCGGCCGCATGGGAACGCTGATCGACGCCAAGACCAACAAGGCGGCCGCCGGCGCCATCACCAAACTCGACGATCATACGGTGAAGCTGAAGACCGGCTCCTCCGACATCACCATCATTCCCGGCATGGCCGACTATCCAGCGGCGATCGTGCACCGCGACTTCGACAAGAACCCGGACATGCTGAAAACCCCGGGCACCGGTCCCTACGAGATCACCGCCTATGAGGTGGGCGCCAAGGCGACTGTCATGCGCCGCAAGGATTTTACCTGGTGGGGCGGCGAACCCTATCTCGACGGCATCGAATTCATCGACTACGGCGGCGAGCAGAACGCCACTGTCGCTGCCCTTGAAGCCGGTGAGATCGACGCCAACTACCAGACAACTGGCGAAACCGTCACCCTTCTCGACGGCATGGACCTGGTGAAGTCGGAAGTGGTGACGGCCGCCACCGTCGTCATCCGCGGCAACGTCAAGAACAAGCCCTTCGACGACAAGCGGGTGCGCAATGCGCTGCAGTTGGCCGTCGACAACGCCGTCGTTCTGCAGCTTGGCTACAACAATGCCGGCACGGTGGGCGAGAACCACCACGTCTGCGCGATCCATCCGGAATACTTCGAACTGCCGAAGATCACCCGCGATCTTGAGAAGGCCAAGGCCCTGATGACCGAAGCCGGTCACATGGACACCGAGTTCGAGTTGATCTCCTACGAAGCGGACTATGTGAAGAACCCGGGCGACGTGATCGCCGAGCAGTGCCGCGAGGCCGGCTTCAAGATCAAGCGCACCGTCATTCCAGGCTCGAGCTTCTGGAACGACTGGACCAAGTATCCGTGGTCGACCACCGAATGGAACATGCGTCCCTTGGGTGTGCAGGTGCTGGCCCTGGCCTATCGCAGCGGTGAAGCCTGGAACGAGACGGCCTATGCCAACCCCGACTTCGACGCCAAGCTGAATGCCGCACTGGCCATCGCCGATGCCGGCAAACGCCGCGAAGTAATGAAGGACGTGCAGTCCATCCTGCAAAGCGATGGCATCATCATCCAGTCCTTCTGGCGTTCGCTTTATCGCCACACCAAACCCTATGTGAAAGGTCTCGAGAAGCATCAGACCTTTGAGTTGCACATGGAAAAGGTCTGGCTCGACAAGTAGCCGGATTGCCGGGCGGGAAGCTGCAATGCCTCCCGCTCTTTCCGTTTCCGCCACTGTGGCGGCGGGCTGGCATCTGCATCTGCAAGGGGCTGGATAATCGATGCTGAAATTTCTGTTGCGGCGCATTGGCGTCATGGCCTTGACCATGTTCTGCCTGTCGCTGGTGGTCTTTTACTTCGTCAATCTCGAACCCAATCTCAGAAGGCTGGCCATCTTCCAGACCGAGATGCGGGCCTCGGATGCCGATCTCGAGAGCTGGCTGACCCGCAATGGTTACCGCGACAATTTCTTTATGCGCTATGGCCGCTGGATCGGCCTCGTTCAGAAGCAGCCGGTGACCGATCCAAACACCGGCGAGATCGTGCCGCGCTTCCGCTATTGCGACGAGCCGAAGGTGCCGACTTACTCCGGCATCCTGCAGGGCGATTTCGGCTGTTCCACCGCCTTCAAGACCAAGGTCTCGAACCGCCTGCCGCAGGCCTTGTCCGCCACCGGCCTCATGATGTTCTGGGTAATGATCGTCATGGTGCCCTGTGCGCTGCTGATCGGCGTGCTGGCCGGAATGCGCGAAGGCTCGCGCCTCGACCGCATATTATCTGTGTTATCCATCGCCTCCACCGCAACGCCCGAGTATGTTTCCGGCATCATCTTCTCGGTCATCTTCGCCACCTGGCTTGGGCTCCTCAATGGCTCGGCTGCTACGGCAACGTCGGAAGGCATCAGCTTCTATAATTTCTCCTTGCCAGTCATGACGCTGGCCATCTACGGCATCGGCTATATCGCCCGCATGACCCGGGCCTCGATGGCCGAGGTGATGTCGGCGCAATATATCCGCACGGCACGGCTCAAAGGCCTGAGCTTCAGCAGCGTGGTGTTGAAACACGCGCTGCGCAACGCGCTCATCGCCCCATTCACGGTGATCATGCTGCAGTTCCCGTGGCTCTTGTCGGGCGTTGTCGTCGTCGAGGCGATCTTCCGTTACCAGGGCTTCGGCTTCCTGCTGGTGCAGGCCGCCTCCAACAACGACATCGACATGGTGCTGGCCTGCGGCCTCGTCTCGGTGGCCCTGGTGCTGGTGACCCAGCTGATCTCCGATATCGGCTACGCCTATCTCAATCCCCGTATCCGCGTGAGCTAGGAGAAGCCCAATGGAAAACGTTGGCGTCTTCGGCATCATCCTCGGATTGATCTTCCGACTCTGGCCGGTATGGCTGGCGCTTATCGTGTTGCTGGCTGTTTCCTTCGCCCTGAAACCGAAGCTCGGGCTCTATGGTCATCTGATCGGCAGCAGCATTGGCCTGGCCGGCGTCATCATCTGCTCCTTCTGGGTCTTCACGGCTTTGCTCGCCGATATCGTGGCGCCGTTTGGCCCGCGCGAGCAGATCGCCGCCATGAAACATGCCGTGCCCGGTTCGATCGAGGCCAAGTCGGGCATGGCTTACTTGCTCGGCGGCGACAAGCTGGCGCGCGACGTGTTCAGCCGCATGGTCCACGGCAGCCGCATCGTGCTGGCGATTGCCCCTGCCGCCACCGCCATCTCGCTGATGGTCGGCTCGCTCCTGGGCCTTCCCGCCGGCTATTTCGGCGGCAAGATCGACTCGGTCCTCTCCTTCATCGCCAACCTGGTGCTGGCCTTCCCCGTCATTCTGTTGTTCTACCTGCTGGTGACGCCGGGCATCATGGAAACGCCGGTGCCCTACACCATGGCCGGCTTCTTCTTCATCTTCCCCATTCTTTTCTTTGCCGTGCTGTTCATCACCGGCTACGGCAAGCAGATGGCCAAGCTGGCGGTCTTTCTCGGACTGACGATCCTGATCGGCGGCTGGCTCTATGCCGGCCTCGTGTTCAATGCCGACCCGCTGAGCATCGTCAAGATCGAGCCCAACGAGTTGAACATCTTCGTCGCCGTGGCCTTCGCCTCGAGCCCCGGCGTGTTCCGCATCGTCCGTGGGCTGACGCTCGACATCAAGACTCGCGAATACATCAACGCCGCTCTCACCCGCGGCGAGACGCCGTGGTACATCATGCTGTGGGAGATTCTGCCCAATGCGCGGGGACCCTTGATCGTCGATACCTGCCTGCGCATCGGCTACACCACCATCCTGCTCGGCACGCTGGGCTTCTTCGGCCTCGGCATGGCGTCTGAAAGTCCTGACTGGGGCACGGCGATCAAGGACGGCAGCCAGTACCTCAGGCTCTTCGTGTGGCCGCCGCTGGTGCCCGCCGTGGCGCTGATGTCTTTTGTGCTCGGCCTCAACCTGCTGGCGGATTCCCTTCGCGAACAATCGCTGCGCGATTAGGAGGACAAGATCATGGCCGAGCCGATCATCGAGATCGACAACCTCCACATTTCCTTCTTCACCAAGATCGGCGAAATTCCCGCTGTCATGGATTTTTCCATGAAAGTCATGCCGGGCGAATGCATGGGCCTTGTCGGAGAATCGGGCTGCGGCAAATCCACCGTCGCACTGGCCATCATGCGCGATCTTCCCGGCATCGGCCGTATCACCAAAGGCCAAATCAAGTTCCGCGGGCGTGACATGGGCGAGATGTCACAAGAGGAGCTGCGCCAGATCCGCGGCTCGGAGATCGCCATGGTCTATCAGGAGCCAATGGCCAGCCTGAACCCCTCGATGCGCATCGCCGACCAGCTCATGGAAGTGCCGATGATCCATGAGAAAGTCACGAAGGATGAGGCCCGCAAGCGCGCCCTCGACATGGTGAAGGCGGTGAAATTGCCCGACCCAGAACGCATGTTGAACGCCTATCCGCACCAGCTTTCGGGCGGCCAGCAGCAGCGCATTGTGATTGCCATGGCGCTGCTGTCGAAACCCGCGCTTCTGTTGCTCGACGAACCGACCACCGCACTCGATGTGACAGTCGAAGCCGGCATCGTCGAACTGGTCAAGGAACTGGGCCGTAACCTCGGCACCTCGATGATCTTCGTCTCGCATAATCTCGGGCTCATCCGCGAAACCTGCGACCGTATCACCGTCATGTATTCGGGCGAAGCTGTGGAGACCGGCAATATCGCCGATGTCTTCAGCAAAATGCGCCACCCCTATACGCAAGGCCTTTTCCGTTCGATTGCACTGCCCGGCACCGACAAGAACCTCAATCCGTTGGTCGCCATTCCCGGTCAGCTGCCGCTGCCCCACGAGCGCCCGCCAGGCTGCAACTTCGGGCCGCGCTGCGCCCATTTCGTCAAGGGCCGCTGCGATGCCGCCGACATTTCGATGGCAACCGTTGCGGGCGACAGCCGCCATGAAAGCCGCTGCCTGCGCATCGCCGAGATTGATTGGAACGCTGCCGCCGTTGGCGCCAAGTCGCATGCGGCTATCGTTCCGGGCGAGGCGGTGCTGACCATCGATCACCTGCAGAAGCACTACAAGGTCGCCGCCAACGAGATCTTCGGCAAGGGCGAGCGCCGCACGGTGAAAGCCAACGAAGACATCAGCCTGGTGGCCAGGGCGTCTGAAACCGTGGCCATCGTCGGCGAATCGGGCTGCGGAAAATCGACGCTTGCCAAGGTGCTGCTTGGCCTCGAAACCGCCAGCGGCGGCAAGGTGACGCTCGACAACCGCGAGATCCAGGGCACCGGCATCGAGGGGCGCAATACCGCCACCGTCTCGGCGATCCAGATGGTCTTCCAGAATCCCTTCGACACGTTGAACCCCAGCCACACGGTGGGCTCGCAGATCATGCGCACGCTGGAAAAATTCGACATCGGCAAGACCATGGCCGAGCGCCGCAACCGCATGCTGGAATTGCTCGATCTGGTCAAGCTGCCGCGCGCCTTCGAGCATCGCATGCCCAGGCAGCTTTCGGGCGGCCAGAAGCAGCGCATCGGTGTCGCCCGCGCCTTCGCCGGAAAACCCCGCGTGGTGATCGCCGACGAGCCGATGTCGGCGCTTGACGTGTCTGTGCAGGCCGCCGTCACCGAATTGCTGATGGACATCCAGCGCGAGTCCAAGACTACCATGGTGTTCATCAGCCATGACCTGTCGATTGTCCGCTATCTCTCGGACCGCGTCATCGTCATGTATCTGGGCTATGTCGTGGAACAAGGATCGACCGACCAGATCTTCGAACCGCCCTATCATCCGTACACGGAGGCTTTGCTCTCGGCCATCCCCATTGCCGACACCCGCTACACCAAGCGCAAGGTGGTGCTCGAGGGCGACATTCCATCGGCCACCAACCCGCCGCCGGGCTGCCCGTTCCAGACGCGCTGCCCGCACAAGCCCGAGGTTCCCGGCAACCGTTGCGAGACGGAGCTTCCGCCACTCCGCGAAATGGGCGAAGGCCATTCGATCCGTTGCCACCTCGCGCTAGACATTCTCGACAGGATGGGGCCGGTCATCGTCGCCGCACCATCGGCCGAAAAGGTCTGAAATGGCTGATGATCTTTTGAGACTGACTCCCAAATCCGCCCGCGCGCTGATCTACAACGCGCTGACGGGAGCCGGAACCGCACCTCATAACGCCACCTATTTCACCGAAGCAATTCTCGATACCGAACTCTCCGGCCTCGAAGGCCACGGCTTCTACTGGCTGCAGTATTATTGCGAGCATGTAAAAAGCGGCAAGGTTGACGGCAAGGCGAGGCCGACCGTGAAGAAACTTTCGCCCGTGGCTTTCGTCGTTGAGGCTAACCGCGGTTTCGCTCATCCGGCCATTGAAATGGGTTTCGCGAAACTGATGCCGGCGGCACGCAAGAACGGCATCGCTGCCTTGGGCGTACAGGCCTCCTACAATTCCGCGACACTTGGCTTCCACACCGGCTATCTGGCGAAACATGGGCTTCTGGCTTTCGGCTTCACAAATTCGACGCCTGCCATTGCCCCGGTGGGCGGCAGGAAGCCGGTGATTGGCACCAATCCCCTGTCCTTCGCCGTGCCGGGAAAACCCGGCAAGATCGCCTTCCTCATCGACCAGTCGTCGTCCGCCACCGCCTGGACCTCGGTGAAACGCGCCGCCGATGAGGGCCGCCCCATTCCGCTCGGCTGGGCGCTTGACTCAGCAGGCAAGCCCACCACAAATCCGCAAGAAGGTCTCGCCGGCTCGATGGCACCGGCCGGTGGCTACAAGGGTTTCGGCCAGGGGCTGATCGTCGAAGTGATGTGCGCCGCGCTGACCGGCTCATTCCGTGGACCCCAGATGGGCTCGTTCATGGCCAATGATAACAAGCCGATCGGCTGCGGCCAGTTCTTCATCGCCATCGAACCCACCATGTTTTCCGGCGGCGCCTTTGCCAAGCAAGTCACGGCTCTTGCGAAATCGATCACCGCGCAAGAGGGCGCCCGCCTGCCCAATGCGCGGCGCACCGAAACCGCCAGGCGGCTGTCCAAGGAAGGCCTGCCGATTTCGCAGGCCCTTCATGACCGCCTGAAAAGCTTCGCCTGAAACCATCATGAGGCCGGCTTCCCCGCACCGCCGCCGCCGCGCCGCCGATATCGTGCAGCAGGCGTGGATGGCGCTGCACAATCCTTTGCCGCCGCTGCGCTTGATTTCGGACGATGAAGTTGAAGCTCTGCATCAGGCGGCCCTCACCATTCTCGAAACCATCGGCATCCGCTGCGCCGTGAAGGAAGCCCGCGATATTTTCGCCAAGGCCGGCGCCATCGTCGATGACAGCAACGCCAACGTGCGGTTGGGCCGTGAGATGATCGAGGCGGCCCTCAAGACGGCGCCCTCCGAGCTTACCTTCACGCCGCGCAATCCTGAGCGTGCCGTGCGTCTTGGTGGCGGCAACTTCACGACGTCGACGGTGCTGGGCCCACCCAACTGCACCGATCTCATACGCGGCCGCCGCAGCGGTTCACTGGCCGATCTCACAGAATTGCTGAAGCTTACGCAGTTCTTCAACATCGTGCAGATGAACGGATGGCCGGTCGAGCCGCTCGACATCGAAGTGCGCTACCGCCATCTCGATGCCGCACTTGCCATGCTGACCGTCACCGACAAGGTGCCCTATGTCTTCTGCCAGAGCCGCCAGCGCATCGAGGATGTGCTGACCATGTGCGCCATTGCGCGTGGCGAGTCTCTTGAAGAATTTGGAAAACGTCCGGGCGTCTATTCGATCATCAACACCAACACGCCGCTCGTCTATGATGTGCCGATGACCGTGGGCGTCATGGACATGGCCCGCCACGGCCAGCCCACCTTGCTCACGCCATTTGTGATGGCGGGTGCCTCGACGCCAACCACCATCGCCAGTGCCATGGCGCTGACCAATGCCGAAATCCTGTTTGGTGTTACCCTCTCGCAACTGGTGCGCCCCGGCGCACCTGTGCTCTATGGCTGCGCCTCGCTCAACGTCGACATGCGCACCGGTGCTCCCGCTTATGGCCTCTCCGACATGCACCGCTGCACCATCATCGGTGGCCAGATGGCGAGGCGCTACGGCCTGCCCTTGCGCTCGTCCAATTTCAGCTCGGCGAACGTCGCGGATTTTGCATCGGGCTATGAATCCGCCACGTCGTGCTTCGCGGCGCTGTCGTCTGGCGCGCACTTGTTGATGCATGCCGTCGGCTGGGTCGAAGGCGGCTTGTGCACATCATATGAGAAATTCGTGCTCGATGCCGAGATCGTGCAGTCGATGGCGCAAATCATGCAGCCGGTGCCGATCGATGATGATTCGCTGGCACTGCAGGAGATCGCCGAAGTCGGCCCCGGCGGACACTTCTTCGGAACGCAACGCACCTTGAAAACAGTGGAGACCGCTTTCTACCGCCCGCTGGTTTCCACTACGCAAAACTATGGCGCGTGGATGGAAGCAGGCGGCAAGACCGCTACCGAACGCGCCACCGGCATTTGGCAGGAGGCGCTTGCCACCTATACCGAACCGCCGCTTGAGCCTGCAATCCGCGAGGAGCTTGAGGCCTTCGTGGCCAAACGCCGCGAGGAAGGTGGCGCTGCAATCGACTGAGGATAACTTATATGCCAAACCAATTCCCCGCCCTCTTCAAGCCCCTGCAGATCCGCCACAAGACCTTGCGCAATCGCATCGTCTTCGGTTCGCACACCGCCAACATGTCGGACATGGGCCTACCCGGCGAACGCCATCGCGGCTACTACGAGGAGCGTGCCAGGGGTGGTGTCGGGATGATCGTCGTCGAGCCAGTGCCGGTGCATCGGACGGCTGTGCTGACGCGCGGCAACTTCCGCCACTCCACCGATGAGATCATTCCGCATTTCCGGAAACTCACCGATGCCGTTCATGCTCATGGCGCAGTGATCTGCCACCAGCTCTATCACGTCGGCCAGCACGGCGACTTCGACAACTCCTACGAGCCTTCGTGGTCACCTTCCGGACTGCCGTCGTTCCATGATTCGGATGGCAGCCACGCCATGACCGAAAGCGAGATCGAGGAGATTATCGAGGGCTTCGTACAGGCAGCGCGCCGGGCAAAGGAGTCGGGCTTCGACGGCATCGAATTGTTTGCCGCCTACAACGCCATCATCGATCAGTTCTGGCTGCCCTTCAATAACCGCCGTGACGACAAATGGGGCGGCGTCTTTGAAAACCGCATGCGTTTCTCCCGCACCATCATGGAGCGCATTCGCAAAACGGCGGGCGAGGATTTCATCATCGGTCTTGCCGTCAATATGGACGAGGCTTCACGAGTTTCGCAGACCATCGAGCAGTTGCAGGAGATCATCGCCTGGCACGACGAACGCCAGCTGATGGACTATGTCACGTGCGGCACCGGCAGTTATTTCGCGCACCAGGCCATTATTCCCAATGTCTTCTTCGCCGACAAGCTTGGGGCCCCGCATGCCGAAGCGCTGAAACAGGTGGTGAAGCACGCCAAGGTGCAATGCGAGAGCCACATCCGCACGCCGGATAATGCCAATAATGTCGTGGCTTCGGGCCAGGCCGACATGGTGTCGATCGTCCGTGGACAGATTGCCGATCCGCATCTCGCCAACAAGGCAAGCGAAGGCCGCCCCGAGGACATCCGCCCGTGCTTGTCCTGCAACCAGATGTGCTGGGGGAGGCGTTATCGCGACTATTGGATCTCCTGCCTCATCAACCCCAGTGCGGGGCGCGAATTCGAGTGGGGCGGCGATCGTTTCGTGGCCGCCGCAAAACCAAAGCATGTGCTGGTGATCGGTGGCGGTGTTGCGGGCCTCGAAGCCGCGCGAGTCGCCGCCGAACGCGGCCACCGCGTGACGCTGGCCGAGGCGTCCGACAAGTTGGGCGGCCAGTTCCGGCTGGCGGGCCTCACGCCGCGCCGCCAGCAGATCATTGATTACCTCGACTGGTTCGAGCGGCAACTGAACAAGCTGCAGGTCAAGGTATTGCTCAACACACCGCTCGATGCCGAAGAGGCCAAGGCGATTGGCGCCGACCAGATCATCGTCGCCACCGGTTCATTGCCCGATGGCAAGGCTTTCCAACGCGCCATGCCGGAACACGATGCGCTGCCCGGCATCGAGCGTGGCAATGCGGTGAGCGCCGAGGACGTGATGGCCCGCGTGGCAAGGCCGGGAAAGCGCGTCATCGTGCTCGACGAGACCGCCAACTGGAAAGGGGCTGGCACCGCATTGACGCTGGCCGAGGCAGGCCATGAGGTGACGGTCGTCACCGGTGCCGCCACCATCATGCTGGAAATGGCCCGCACCAACGTCGACCTGCAGATGCGCGCCCGCCTGCGCGAACTGGGCGTGCGCCTCATGCCCGAAACCATCCTCCGCGAATGGCACGGTGATGGCGCCACCATCGAAACTTACGGCGGCAAACCCGAACGCATCGACGCCGATACGCTGGTGACCGCCGCCACCAATATCTCCGAACGCAGCCTCGGCGATGACTTGCAAGCCCCCACCATCGGCGACGCCACAGCAGCAAGAAACGCCGCCATGGCGATTTACGAGGGCCGCAAGCTGGCGATGGGAGTGTAAGGGGCTCAAGTAGCGATAGATGGGCTTTACTCCGTTCGCGTTACCGCCTTCACCCGTTTGACCCGGTAACGCGCCACAAGGCGCTCCTTGAGTACCGCCATGAATCCCGGCGGCAGCATCCCATAGGCAACTGTAGCCGGATCGCCATTCGCTGCCGGACGCAGGTCGGGACCTGGCCAAATGAAATCATTAGCCTCATCAAGAACCACCCATGACTGCCCCGAATCGAGACCCAAACGAAGTTTTGTACGCTGAGGAATTTCCAGCGCTGCGGCAGGATCGGGGGGTGGCGCATGCGTGACTGGCAACACCCTCACGACCGGATGTTCACCATGCCGGAGCAACACAACGATGATGGCGCATGGACGATCCTTGAGCCCTTCCTCCTGGCCCGTCTGTGCCTCCCGTTCCCAAAGATAAGAATACCGGATGACCAGTCCCGGACGGGGCACCGGCCATGTCACGGCTGCCAACCTCGTAGTTCGATATCAAGGCCTTCATCCTCAGGTGCCGCTTCAGTCGCCGCAATGAGCGCCATTTCCGCGTCGGTGAAGTCCTCGAGCTTTACCAGGCGGCGGTCCCGGCGCTTGAGGCGGGAGTACTCCTCGGCCGAAATCATCACCAGCCGGTCACGGCCATTTTTTGTAATGGTGACGGCTTCCTGGAGGGCCTTATCGGCCAACGTGCCATAGTTCTTGATAAAATCGGCCGTTGAAACACGCATTTCATTCATTACTCGTATAATTCGTATTATTCACATTATGAGGAACTCCGTCGACCTTGGCAAGCCCGAACTGGCAACCACTATCTCCTACCCCCGCACCGCTTCCCCGAACAGCCGCTCCAGGAACCCCATGAACCATTGGTGCTGGGCCGCGTCATGTGCCGCCATCAGCTGGTCCTGCTCCTGGCGGGTCTGGGCGCCGGGTTTTCCGTAGCGCGCCCAGGGTGCATCCTGCCAGCGGCGGAAGCCAGGCGGTGTCACTTCCGCGTGGAATTGCAAGCCAAAGGTGCGCGCGCCGTACTTGAAGGCCTGCTGCGGAAACAGCGCGCTGCCCGCCAGAAGCTCCGCACCCGGAGGAATTTGAAACGCGTGGAAATGCGACTGCGCCACGACGAAACGATCCGGAAAAGAGGCGCGGCCAGCCTCCATCGGCGTGATCTCGTAGTAGCCGAATTCAGTGGGCTCGCCGTCCATCGGCCCCACTTCGGCACCCAGCACGCGGGCGATCTGCTGAGCCCCCTGGCAGATGCCAAGTAGCGGCACGTGGGCAGCCATGCATTGCCTGATCCAGCGCGCTTCGTCATGAAGGAACGGATGCAGGTCTTCGTCGAAAACGTTGAAAGGTCCGCCATAGATGACGCTGCCTGCCACGGTTCGGTCGACGTCCCCCAGCCGCTCGCCCTTGAACGGCCTCACAATGTCCGGCTCGATGCCCTTGGCCCGGAAATATCCCACCACCCGGTCGTCATCGGGGTCATCGCCATGCCGCACCAGCACGAAGCGCGCCATCAGGCGGCGTCGGCATACTCGGGCGCTGTCTTGGCGCCGGTGATATAGGCCACCACATCCTGGCCGCTGGTGTTTTCTTTCAGCAAATTGGCGACGATCCGCCCGCGGCGGAACACGATGATGCGGTCGGCGAGGTCGAACACCTGGCGCATGTTGTGGGAAATCAGAATGACCGGCTCGTTGTTGGCCTTGAGCGTCTTGATGATGTTTTCAACCTGGGCGGTTTCCTGAACGCCAAGGGCCGCCGTCGGCTCGTCCATGATGATGAGTTTGGACGCAAAGGTCGCGGTTCGGGCGATTGCCACGCACTGGCGCTGGCCACCCGACATGTTGCGGATGGTATTGGCGAGATTGGGGATCTTCACCGCAGTGCGCTTGAGGGCCGCTTCGGTTGCCGCCTTCATGCCCTTGAAATCGAGAATCGAAAACGGCCCGAGATTGAGCCAGATCTTCTCGCGTCCGAGAAACAGGTTGGACGGCACATCGAGATCGTCGGCCAGTGCCAGGTTCTGGAACACCGTCTCGATCCCGGCCTCGCGCGCATCAAGCGGGCCCTTGAAATGAACGTCGTTGCCGTTGAAGGTGATCTTGCCGCGAGTGCGCTGTTCGACCCCGGTGATCTGCCGCACGAAGGTCGATTTGCCGGCACCATTGTCGCCCATGATGGCCACATGCTCGCCCTTGCGCAGCTCGAAATCCACATTCACGAGCGCGTGAAGACCGCCATAGTATTTGGTGAGGCCTTCGGTTTTCAGCACAACATCACTCATCGCTCAGATCTCCATGGCCTGGCGCTTCTGGCGCCATTGGTCGAGCGCTACAGCACCGACGATGATCGCACCCTTGACCATATTCTGGTAATAGGCATCGACCGAGAGGAAGATGAAACCCGAAAAGATCACGCCGAAAATCAGCATGCCGATCGCCGTGCCGAGAATGCTGCCGCGCCCGCCGGCCAGCGACACGCCGCCGATCACCGCCATGGCGATGGCATCAAGCTCGTTGGTGGTGCCGAACATGGCCTGTGCCGTTTGCGAGCGCGCCGTGAGCACCAGCCCGGCAAGGCCGGCAAGAAGCGCGGCGATCACATAAACCAGGAACAGATGACGTTCGACATTGATGCCCGACATCCGCGCCGCCGCTTGATTGGAGCCGATGGCATAGGTGTGCTTGCCGTAAAGCGTATAGCGCAGGATCAGCCAGAACAGTACTGCAACCGCAATGAAGATCCACACCGGCATCAGGCCCTCGCCGATCGACTTGAAAGCATCGGTGGGAAAGCTGATGGGCTTGCCCTCCGTGTACCACAGGGCGACGCCACGCGCCGTAACCATCATGCCCAGTGTGGCGATAAATGATGGCAGCTTCACATAAGCGACCAACAGGCCGTTGACAATGCCGCAGGCCAGCGCCACCGCCAGGCCGATCACCACCGGGATCACCACCGGAAGATCGACCCAGCCTTGCTCGATGTAAATAGCCCGCGGGAACACGGAAGACTGAGCGAAACTCATGGCGATCATCGATGTGGCGCCGATGATCGAGCCGCCGGACAGATCGATGCCGCCCGAAATGATCACTTGCGTGACCCCGACAGCGAGAATGCCCACCACCGCCACCTGGGTGATCATAATTCTGAGGCGCAGATCGTTGCCCATGAAACTCTGGCCGATGAAAACCCAGCCGAGGACTTCGAAAATCAGAACGAGGGCCACCAGCCCCAGAAAAGCATTCATCTCGGCCGGCAGCGTCTTGCGCTTCCGCGCCGCAAACAATCCACCCGCAACACTGATGTCCGTCATGCCCGTCCCCTCGCCCCCCAAGAGATCCCGCGCCGGGGCAGAACCCGGCGCGTTTTTTCCATGTAGCAGAAAACTTAGTTCTTGGTGAGGAAGTCGCCGATGTTGGCGGGTGTCACCAGCTGGAAGGGAATGTAGACCTTCTTCTCGACCTTCTCGCCCTTCTTGATCTTGAGCGCGGTGTCGATGGAGCCCGCACCCTGGCCATGCGCGTCCTGGAAGATGGTGACATCGAGATCGCCCGCCTGCATGGCGATGAGGGCATCCTGCGTCGCGTCAACGCCGCCGATGATGTAGGAATCGCGCGGAACCCCAGCGGCCTTCAGCGCCTGGATGGCGCCGATGGCCATTTCGTCGTTGTTGGCGACAACGGCGTCAAATTTGACACCCTTGGCGATCCAGTTGGTCATCAGATCCTGGCCCTTGGCCCGGTTCCACTCGGCGGTCTGCTCTTCGACGATTTTCATGAAGCTGCAGTCCGGCGTGGCGATGACGTCGTGCACGTCCTGGGTGCGCTGCACGGCGGCCTGGTTGGAAAGCTCACCCACCATGACGACGATGTTGGCGCCCGAGCCCTTGCCCTTTTCCTTCAGGAGGCGGCAGATTTCCTTAGTCTCGAGCGTTCCCGAGTCGACTTCGTTCGAAGCCACGAAAGCCTGGCCATCGGGCAGCGTGTCGACGTTGATCGGCTGACGATTGACGTAGACCAGCGGAATGCCCGCCTTGGCGGCGGCATCGGTCATTGCCTGGGTGGCCGAGGTATCGACCGCGTTCACGATGATCGCATCGACGCCCGAGGCGATGAAGTTGTTCACCTGGTCGAGCTGCTTGGCCACGTCGTTCTGGGCGTCTTCGAGCTGCAATTCGAGACCTGGCGTCTTCGCGGCATAATCCGTCATGCCCTTGGCCATGACAGCCAGGAAGTTATGCTCAAGCAGAGCGATTGACACACCGATCTTTTCGGCGTGCGCGGTGCCAACCATCAGCATGGCGGCAAACGCTCCAAGTACAAGTTTCTTCATGTGGTAGGTCCTCCTCAGGTGTGGCGCCCGGTTCAGCCACTCATTATCCGGAATCCCCACTGCCCTAGGGGATTGGGAGCCTTTCGGCCAGCTTCGGTTCAAGACTTCGTTCAACGTTTTGACTCGTCGCCGCACAGAAGCAAAGCACAATCGCGCCAGCGTCCTCGGCCCAGCCGGGCACAACCTGGCAAGACAAGGATTGTGCAGCCTCGCAAGAGATGGCGCTGCGTTTCACGGTGCAGTTTAGACGTGAGAATCATCGCGTTTGCCCCTGTAACGGCTGGGTTCTTGTCGATGACCCGTTCCGAAAGAACATCGTAGAATGTTTGAAACAGAAAGATCAGGTGATGGACAAAATATTCCAAAAGGCAACGGAGTCAAACCCCCTCTCGAATTGCCACGACGATCACATCAAAAACTATCACTCACAATTCGACGCGCCATGACAGTTTCCGTCAGATATTCTCGCTGATGAAAATTTCCGCCGGAAACAGGACCTGCGGCGGAATCTCCGGGTCGGCCATCGAGACCGATTGCGCCATCAGCGCCACGGCCCGCTGCGATATCGCCTCAATCGGCGTTCGCAGCACCAGATCGACGACGCCATCGATCAGCGCGGCACGCGCTGAAGCCGCGAGTTCGTTGCAAACAGCCGCCACGCCGCGCCCCGCACCCTCATCGCGCAGCGCCCGGATGAGGCCGTCCTGACCGCCACCCGAGGCATAGATGCCGACCAGATCGGGGTTGCTCGCCAGCATGTCGCAGACCGCCTCGTAGGCAATGCGCTCATCGTCGAGATTGATGATCGGCTCCAGCAACCGGAACTCTGGCGCATGCTCGCGCATGTAGCTGCGAAAGCTGATCTCG
>JANPCS010000036.1:0-4747 GCA_031431065.1 Hyphomicrobiales bacterium
CGGCACGCTCGACATGGACCGGATCAACGCCGCGTTCATGGGCAATGCGCCGCCCGCGGTGTCGGCAAGCCTGGTCGGGATCCTGCTGTTCATCGGGGCTACGGGCAAATCGGCGCAGATTCCGCTGCACGTCTGGTTGCCGGACGCAATGGCCGGACCGACCCCGGTGTCGGCGCTGATCCATGCCGCGACGATGGTCACCGCCGGCGTTTTCATGGTGGCGCGCCTGTCGCCGGTGTTCGAATTGGCACCTGACGCCAAGACCGTCGTGGTCGTCATCGGCGCCACCACCGCCTTCTTCGCGGCCACCGTCGGCTTGGTGCAGAACGATATCAAGCGCGTCATTGCTTACTCGACCTGTTCGCAGCTTGGTTACATGTTCGTGGCGCTGGGGGTCGGCGCCTATGGTGTCGGCATCTTCCACCTCTTCACCCACGCCTTCTTCAAGGCGCTGCTGTTCCTGGGGTCGGGCTCGGTCATCCACGCCATGTCGGGCGAACAGGACATGCGCAAGATGGGCGGACTGGCGCCGCACATCCGCATCACCTGGGCGATGATGCTCATCGGCAACCTGGCTTTGACGGGCTTTCCATTCACGGCCGGCTATTTCTCCAAGGACGCGATCATCGAGAGTTCGTTTGCGTCGGGCTGGAGCGTTGCCTTCTGGCTCCTCGTCATCGCCGCCTTCTGCACGTCGTTCTATTCCTGGCGCCTCGCCTTCATGACCTTTCATGGCACCACCAGGGCTTCCAAGGAGACCATCGGCCACGTGCACGAGAGCCCCAACACGATGCTGATCCCGCTCTATGTGCTGGCGGCCGGCGCGCTCGTCGCGGGCTTTGTGTTCAAGGATTATTTCATCGGCCACGAGTTCAAGGAATTCTGGCATGGCGCCATTGCCGAGAACGAGATCATGCACACCATGCACGATGTGCCGGCATGGGTCGTGTGGTCGCCCTTCGCCGCCATGACGCTGGGCTTTGCGCTGGCCTTCCTGTTCTACATCCGCAACACTGTTCTACCCGTGATGCTCGCCGAACAGCATTGGCCGCTTTACAAGTTCCTCTTGAACAAGTGGTATTTCGACGAGCTCTATGACCTGATCTTCGTGCGCCCCGCCATGTGGATCGGCCGCTTCTTCTGGAAGAAGGGCGATGGCACTGTCATCGACGGCTTCGGGCCGGATGGCATATCAAGCGTCGTCGGCGATGTCACCAGGGGCGTGATCAAGCTGCAGACCGGTTATGTCTATCACTATGCCTTCGCCATGATGATCGGCATCGCCGCCTTCATTTCCTGGTTTGCTTTCGGGGGAGCACACTGATGTCGGGCTTTCCCATTCTGTCGATCGTCACATTCCTGCCGCTGGCCGGCGTGCTGTTCCTGTTGACGGTGCGCGGCGAAGACGAGACCGCCAGTCGCAACATGCGTTGGGGCACGCTGTGGACAACTGTCGTCACGTTCCTTTTGTCGCTGTTTATCTGGGGCGGCTTCGACAACAACGCCGCCGGTTTTCAATTCATCGAAAAACATGACTGGCTGGGAGGGGCTGCCTCCTACCAGATGGGCGTCGACGGCATCTCCATGCCCTTCGTCATTCTCACCACCTTCCTGATGCCGATCTGTATTCTTGCCAGCTGGTATGTGACCAAGCGTGTCAGGGAATACATGATCGCCTTCCTCGTGCTTGAAACCTTGATGATCGGCGTTTTCTGCTCGCTCGACCTGGTGCTGTTTTACCTGTTCTTCGAAGCGGGCCTCATTCCGATGTTCCTCATCATCGGTATCTGGGGCGGCGCGCGGCGCGTCTATGCCAGCTTCAAGTTCTTCCTCTATACGCTACTTGGTTCGGTGCTCATGCTGCTGGCCATCATCTACATGTACTGGGCATCCGGCACGACCGATATCATCGCCCTTCTCGCCAACCCCGGCTTCTCGAAGGAAGCGCAGACCTGGTTGTGGCTGGCCTTCTTCGCCTCCTTCGCGGTGAAGATGCCGATGTGGCCGGTGCACACCTGGCTGCCCGACGCCCACGTCGAAGCGCCGACGGCGGGCTCCGTCATCCTCGCCGCCATCCTGCTGAAGATGGGTGGCTACGGCTTCCTGCGCTTCTCGCTGCCGATGTTCCCGGACGCCAGCCTGTATTTCCAGAATTTCGTCTACACGCTGTCGATCATCGCCATCGTCTACACCTCGCTGGTGGCGCTGATGCAGGAGGACATGAAGAAGCTCATTGCCTATTCCTCGGTGGCCCACATGGGCTTCGTCACCATGGGTATCTTCACGCTGAACCGTCAGGGTATCGATGGCGCGATGTTCCAGATGATCAGCCATGGATTGGTATCGGGCGCACTCTTCCTCTGCGTCGGTGTCGCCTATGACCGTATGCACACCCGCGAGATCGCCGCCTATGGTGGACTGGTCAAGACCATGCCGCTCTATGCCTTCACCTTCATGGTCTTCACCATGGCCAATGTTGGCCTGCCCGGAACATCCGGCTTCGTCGGCGAGTTCCTGGCGCTGATGGGGGCTTTCAAGTCCAACAGCTGGGTGGCCTTCTTCGCCACCTTCGGCGTCATCCTGTCGGCTGCCTATGCGCTGTGGCTCTATCGCCGGGTGATCTTCGGCAAGCTGGAAAAGCCAGCCCTGATGCACCTGCCCGACATGACGCCACGCGAACTGATGACGCTTGCGCCGCTGGTCGTACTTACCGTTTTCTTTGGTGCCTATCCAGCACCGATCCTCGATATCTTCGGCAATAGCGTCGAAGCCATCATCAAGCCGTTGACCGAGGCCGCCGCCGCCGCACAGGCGCTGACCCTTGCCGCGTTGAATTAAGGACAAGAACCCATGTGGCTTCTCGAACAGGCTGACGCCGTGGCGGTACTGCCCGAAATCGTTCTGGCCGTGCTGAGCATGGCACTCCTGATGTTCGGTGTGTTCCGCAAGGGCGATACCTCGGATGCGGTTTCGATTGGCGCTCTGGTCTCATTGGGTATCACCGCGGCACTGGTGATCTGGGGTGGCGAGGGCAAGGACTTGGCCTTCAACGGCGCCTTCATCACCGATACTTTTGCGCGTTTGATGAAAGTGCTGGCGCTGTTCGGCTCGGCGGTGACCATTGTGCTGTCGGTGCACTTCATGAAGCGCGATCGATCGCATCGCTTCGAATATCCAATCCTCATCCTGCTCGCCACCACCGGCATGATGATGATGATCTCGGCCAACAACCTGATCGCCCTCTACATGGGCCTCGAGTTGCAGTCGCTGTCGCTCTATGTGCTGGCCGCCATCAATCGCGACTCGGCCAGGGCCTCGGAAGCAGGCCTCAAGTATTTCGTGCTTGGCGCCTTGTCTTCGGGCCTGCTTCTTTATGGGTCCTCACTGGTCTATGGCTTCACCGGCTCCACCGCCTTCCCGCAGATCGCCGAATCCCTGAGCACCCATGGCGCCGGGCTTGGATTGATTTTCGGCCTGGTCTTCATCATCGCCGGTCTCGCCTTCAAGATCTCCGCCGTGCCCTTCCACATGTGGACGCCCGATGTTTACGAAGGGGCGCCAACGCCGGTTACGGCTTTCTTCGCGGCGGCGCCCAAGGTCGCCGCCATGGCGTTGCTGATCCGCGTCATGGTTTCGCCCTTCGGCCAAAGCGTTGCCGATTGGCAGCAGATCCTCGTGTTCGTCTCGATTGCCTCGATGGGTTTGGGCGCCTTTGCCGCCATCGGCCAGAGCAACATCAAGCGCCTGCTGGCCTACTCGTCGATCGGCAACATGGGCTATGCACTGGTGGGCCTCGCCGCCGGAACGGTGGAAGGCGTACAGGGCGTCGTCGTTTACATGATGATCTACATGATCATGACGTTAGGCGCCTTCGCCTGCGTCATCGCCATGCGCCGCAAGGGCCTGATGGTCGAGGAGATCAGCGATCTCTCTGGCCTGGCCCGCAACCACAAGGGCCTGGCCTTCATGCTGGCGATGTTGATGTTCTCGCTTGCCGGCATTCCGCCGCTGGCCGGTTTCTTCGGCAAGTACTTTGTTTTCTTCGCCGCGGTGAAGGCCGGCCTCTATACGCTGGCCGTCATCGGCGTCGTCACCTCGGTCATCGGTGCCTTCTATTATCTGCGCATCGTCAAGATCATCTACTTCGATGAACCCGCTGAGAAGTTCGATGCCATTGATGGCGAAGTGCGATTGGTTGCCTATGCATCTGGTGCCTTCACGCTGCTCTTCGTGCTCTTCGCCAATCCGCTGATCGAACTGGCGGCACAAGCGGCGAGGTCGCTCTATTGAAACAGGCGGCCGGAATTCCGATCCGCCATTTCGACCGTATCGATTCCACCAATGCCGAGGCCCGCAGGCTTGCCGATCAAGGTGAGTTGGGACCGTTGTGGCTGTGGGCCGATAAACAGACCGGGGGCAAGGGCCGCATGGGCCGCCACTGGGTGTCGGAGCCCGGCAATCTCTACGCGACTCTGCTGTTTTCGATTGCCGCCGAACCACACGTCGCCACGCAAGTGAGTTTCGTTGCAGCACTTGCTGTGCACGACATGGTGAGCGCGCTGCGGCCCGATCTGCGCCCGCTGATCAAGTGGCCCAATGACGTGTTGATTGGCGGCGCCAAGTTCTGCGGCGTGCTGGCCGAAGTGGTGGGCACCAACCCCACGCGCATCGAGATTGGCTTCGGCATGAACGTTGCACATGCGCCCGAGGGAACGCCGTATCCGGTGACTCATCTCAGTTCCCCTCC
>JANPCS010000037.1:0-3430 GCA_031431065.1 Hyphomicrobiales bacterium
CTATCATGGCCGTTCCCGCAGCACCGGCCTCTTCGCGCGATACGCTCCGGACCTCGGCATTGAGAACACTCGCGAGGATTAAGCGCAATGCCTTTGATCGTGCGGCACCGCCCGTAATTCTTATCTCCTTGGGAATCGGCCCCATCACGGCATAACAATCGCGTGCGGCAAAAGCCAAGCCTTCGAATACGCTGCGCATCATGTCGTAATAATCGGCAGTGGTATCGAGGCCATTGAACATGGCGCGAGCCGCCGTATCCATGAACGGGCCACGTTCGCCCGCCCGGGATATATAGGGATGATAAAGAAGCTTGGCAGGCTCACGGGCCAACACTTTAGCGTCCAGACCCTTGAGCAGATCATCGCGGCTTTTCTTCACGCCGCTATCGGCCAGGATACCAATCGCAACATCCAGCAGCCAATCAATATTCAATGTCGCGGCCATGTTGGACTGCATCTGCGAGACCATGCCAGGTGCCGGGAAAACAATCGTGAAACCGGATTTTTCAGCGTTGAGCCGCACCGCGTTCGCATCCGTCCGCAATCGCATATGCATGCCGGTGGAGCCAACGATCGTGCAACCGGATTGTCCTGTCGGGTCAAACAAACCACCACCAAGCCCAGTGCAGACCACGTCGATGAAGCCGAGGCAGACAGGCGTCCCGGTTTTCAAACCCGCCATCTTGGCGGCGGCAACTGAAAGACTGCCGCACTCAATTGTGCCGTCAACAACCGGCGTCAGAAGTTTCTTGGCAGCGCCAATCCCCAAATCGTCCAGAATGTCCGGCTGATAGGTGCGCGTTTTGTAGTTGCCGAAGGTGAAGTTCGCTTCCGATGGATCCGTCACGCGGTCGCCCGTGAGTTTGAAGTAGATCCAGTCCTTGCAATGGAAGGCATGCGTGGCCCTCGCCAAAACCTCGGGGCGATGCCGTTGCATCCAAGCCAGCTTGCCGCTCATCTGGACAACGGTCAAGCCCGTGCCAGTGCGTTCATAGTGTGCGGTGTAATTTTTCGTACCAACATAAGTTTCAACAATTGCAGCGGCACGATTGTCAAGCCAGATCGTGGCGGGGCCAACAGGCTCGCCCTCACTGTCGATCAACCACATGCCATCGCCTTGCGCCGTCACCGAAATGGCAATCACGCGAGACGCGAGATCAGGGATTATCTCACCGAGCTGCAGGAGTGTCGCCGCCGCATCGGCCCAGGTGCGGGCCATATCCTGTTCAACCCCGCCATCGGGCAAAGTCACGTAGTCGTTGGCAATGGCAGCAACGGCCAATTGCCTGCCATCACTTGTGAAGGCCACCGATTTCATCACCGATGTCCCTGCATCAATACCTATAATAATTCCGTCATTCATGTGTCAACTCTCGCGCCGCTTGCCAACGCATGGGCCACCTATGGAAGAACGCAAAACGAACGGCGTCAAGACCGATTGCGCCTCTTGTTCGCGCCCAGGTTGGCCGAGTCCCGCGCAAGCCACCAACAGTGCGGGACGAAATGAGCGATCCATCGAGAGACGGTTTATTGTTTAATATCAATGAGTTAAGTGGCGGAAGAGGAGGGATTCGAACCCTCGATACGCTTTCACGTATGCACGCGTTCCAGGCGTGTGCCTTAAACCACTCGGCCACCCTTCCTTAAAGAGGTTGGGGGATTAAGCCATGAAAACCGTTTTATCAAGCACTGTTGAGTGGCCGTGAAGAGAAAGCCGCACTATATCTGCCAGGCAACCGAGAAAGGAATGAAACCATGTTCTTCAGCCGCCAGAAGGCCAAGTGCGTCGATGCCGCCTCCGCAACTCCGGGCCGCGCCACGGCGATCCCGACGGCCGAGCGTCACTTCGTCAATGGCAAGCCGCTGAAAGGTCCCTACCCAAAGGGATTCGAGACCGCGGTCTTCGCCATGGGATGCTATTGGGGTGCCGAGCGCAAATTCTGGGTGCTGCCGGGCATTCATGTGACGGCGGTGGGCAATGCCGGCGGCTTCACGCCCAACCCGAGCTATGAGGAGGTCTGCTCCGGCCTCACCGGCCACACCGAGTCGGTGCTGGTGGTCTATGACCCTGCCAAAGTGAGCTACGAGATGCTGCTCAAGGTGTTCTTCGAGGCCCATGATCCGACGCAAGGCATGCGCCAGGGCAATGATATGGGAAGCCAATACCGCTCGGCGATTTATTGGACCAGCGCGGCGCAGCGCGATGCGGCACTCGGCGCCAAGGAGACTTATGAGAAGGCTTTGCAGGCCAAGGGCTATGGTGCCATCACCACGGAGATCGCCGGCAGCCAGACCTTCTATTTCGCCGAGACCTATCACCAGCAATATCTCGCCAAGAATCCCAATGGCTATTGCGGCCTTGGCGGCACCGGCGTGTCCTGCGCAATTGGCACGGGTGTTGCAGCCTGACACGTGAACGTGTTTGGCTTTTGATCGGCATCCCTGTTGAGACTGCGCGGCATGAAACGCCGCGCAGTTCTTGTTTGTCCCATCGCCTTGCTGGCCTCTCCGGCCGTGGCCGCCACCAAGACCTATCGCTTTGGCGATTCGGAAATGACAGTCGAGATCGAGGGCGAAGTCAGCCCGGAGTTCGCGGCACTCGTCGATCGCTGGATCAAGCAATCGGCCGGCGCGGTGATGGTTTATTATGGCCGCTTTCCGGTGCCGCGGGTCTTCATGCGCCTTCAAACTGATGGTGAGCCCGGCGTGCGCGGTGGCCAGACTTTCCCGGGTGACGTGCCGCTCATTCGCGTCAAGGTTGGAGCATCTTCGACTGAGAACGACCTGCTGCGCAAGGATTGGGTTCTGGTGCATGAAATGATCCACCTGGCCTTTCCGTGGATGGATGGCCGGCACAACTGGATGGCCGAGGGCCTCGCCGTCTATGTCGAATCGATTGCCCGTGTTCAGGCCGGCCACTTGACGGCGGAACAGATCTGGGGCGACTTCGCGAAGATGATGCCGCGCGGACTGCCGAAGGATGGCGAGGGCGGTTATGAGGTGACAGTGAATTGGGGCCGCACCTATTGGGGCGGTGCTGTCTTCTGCCTCATTGCCGATGTCGCCATTCGTCAGCAGACGGACAATCTCTTCGGCCTGCAGCATGCGCTCCGCGCCATCAACGCGACCCGCGACTTCCGCCGCGAGTGGGATTTCGCCGAAACCCTGGCGATCGGCGGCAAGGCCACCGGCACCGATGTGCTGATGCGGCAGTTCAAGGCAATGGCCATGGAGCCGGCGATGACCGACCTCCCCGCCCTGTGGCAAAGCCTGGGGATCACACTCGTCGCTGATGGCGTCAGCTTCGATAACGCAGCGCCGCTGGCAGCAATACGCCGCGCCATCGAAACCCCCGTATGAATGAAAAATGTCCTCTCCCGCTTGCGGGAGAGGAAAGGGGCCCGCCGCGAAGCGGTGGGATAGGTGAGGG
>JANPCS010000038.1:0-6944 GCA_031431065.1 Hyphomicrobiales bacterium
CAAGAGCATGCTTATATCCTTGGCTCTTAGTTTCCCTCCCCCTCGTGGGGAGGGATTAAGGGTGGGGGGCCGCGAGTCGTTGCACCAACCACCCCCACCCCTAACCCCTCCCCACAAGGGGGAGGGGAATGTGTTCACCGCGCCGTATGATACACCATGACCGCCGTGGCAAGGTCTTCGATTGCCGTGCCGGCGGACTTGAACAGGGTGATCTCATCGGCTGACGCGCGGCCGGGAACGCGGATACGGCAGAGATCGAACAGGTCGCCCTTGATATCGGCGAAATCGAACTTGCCCTCGTCGCGGGCCTGCAACAGATCGCCGGCTTCGGCCAATGCGCCGTCGCGGGTATCGACATAAACCGAACTCCGCGCCACCACATCGGCATCGGTCTCGCGCATGGTTGGTTTGAAGGCGCCAGCCAGATCGACATGAGTACCGGGCTTCAACCATTTGCCCTTGACGATGGCGGCGGTCGACGTCGTGACGCAGCTGACGATATCGGATTGGCGCACGGCGCTTTCAAGATCGGTCACCGCTTCGGCGTCAAAGCCATCGCCCGACAATTGCGCCGCCAGATCTCGCGATTTCGTCAGTGTACGGTTGAAAACGAAAACCTTCTTCACCGGCCGCACGCTGGCATGGGCGCGGACAAAGTGCGCACCCAGCGCACCCGCCCCCACCAGCGTCATGGTGCCGCCATTCTTGACCGCCAGATAATCGGCGGCAAGTGCCGAGGCGGCAGCGGTGCGCCGCCGGGTGATCTCGGTGCCATCCAGCATGGCAACCGTCGTGCCCGTGGCATTGTCGATCAGCAGATAGCTCGCCTGCACGGTCGGAAACCCCAATGCGGAATTGTCGGTCTTCACCACAACGGTCTTCAATCCGGTCCAGTCCTTCGACCAGGCCGGCATCAGCAACAGGGTTGCGACAGGAGAGGTCTCGTGATGATGGCGCACCGGCGTCGCGATCTCGGAGCGAAAGCCCTCACGCAGGGCCTCAACGATATCGCGGTAGGGAGCAAGGCGCGCCACGTCGGCGGCGGAAAACAATTTCACGGCGATGCATCCTGGCGGATGGCGGGGCTCGCGTTGCGCAGCTCGCGCTTTTCGCGCTCGTGGATCTGCTGGGTGCGCACCAGTTCGATCCTGGCCTCGCGCGCCGCCTTCCTATACTTGCCGTGATTGAGCCACGACACCAGCCAGCCCAGGAAGATTCCAACGAAAATGCCGCAGAAGAACAGCGCCCACAGCGGCATGTCGATGGTGGCGAAGGGATGCACGCGGTTGAACGGATCGAAGGATACGTTGATCCATTGCCGGTTGGCCACCGCAAAACCAATGGCCAGCACGGCAATGGGCAGGCCCACCGTCCAGTTGAACAAACCTTTGAAGGTCACAGGCTCACTCCCTCGCCCGGCCGGCCTGAAGCAATTCTCACGCCTTGCCGTTCAGGCGTTCGCGCAGTTCCTTGCCGGTCTTGAAGAAAGGCACGCTCTTGGCCACCACCTCGACGGCGTCGCCGGTGCGCGGATTGCGGCCCATGCGGGCATTGCGCGATTTCGCCGAAAACGCGCCGAAACCGCGCAGTTCCACCCGGTCGCCATCTTTCAGCGCCGCAATGATCCGATCGAGCACGGTGTTGACGATGCGCTCGATGTCGCGGTGGTAGAGATGGGGATTTTTCTCGGCGATCTTCTGGACGAGTTCGGATTTGATCATGACGCTTCCCTGGTGCCTACAATGCAGGGTGCCAAAGCACGAGCAGCCCGTCAAGTTTTGCGCGTTCGACGCCCGATGCCAGGCCATCGAGGCCCAAAGCCCGCAGCACCATGTCAGCGGCGGAGAAGCCGAAACCGGTGGCGTTGGTGTCCGAGCGCGGCGCCCAGTCGACGATCTCGAGTCCGGGCCCCAGCTTCTTCTCGGTTTCGAGCCAGGCCACCGCAACCTCTTCGCCGCCCAGCGCGTCGATCAGCTTGACCGCAATCGCCTGCCGCCCCGTATAAACTCGGCCATCGGCCAGTTCGCGCACCCGCGCAATGTCGAGCCCGCGGCGTTCGGCGACCAGGCCGGTAAACCAGTCATAGCCATCCTTCACCATCTCCATCGACACGGCGCGCACCTTGTCGGAAACCGGCTTGTAGGGCGACGGCTCGGCCTTGAGTTCGCCCGACTTCAGCTCCTCCATCTTAATCCCCAGGGTATCGAGCAGTTTCGAGATTTCGGGGAAGCTGAAGATGACGCCGATCGAACCGGTAATCGTATTGCCGCGCGCCACGATGCGGTCGGCGGCAATTGCCGTGATATATCCGCCCGACGCCGCCACCGTGTCCATGACGGCCACCACCGGCTTGTCCCTGGCGATGACCCGCACCGCTTCGTAGATGGCCTCCGAGCCCGCCGTGGTGCCGCCGGGGCTGTCGATGCGCAGGATGACGCCCTTCACCTTGCCGTTCTCGGCCACCTTCTTCAGCAGGTCGAGGGTCGGCTGGTCGCCGGTGATCAGCCCGTCGATGCGAATGCGGGCGATGTGGTCTTCAAAGGTTTTGAAATTGCCCGGCGTCCAGACCAGCGCCACGATGGCGGCCACCGCCAGAGCCACGGCGGCAATGCGCCACCAGGTCAAGCTGCGCTTCAGGCGGCGGCGGTCGACGATCAATTCGGCTTCGGAGATCATGTGACCTACTTACTCCCTCCCCATTTTTCTTTCCCTCCCCCTTGCGGGGAGGGGTAGGGGTGGGGGTCCCACGAGTCGGATCAACTTATTGCTTCCCCCACCCGGCCGTTACGCGGCCACCATCCCCGCAAAGGGGGAGGGAAAGAGTGGGGGTAGCTACTTACTTCTACTTACTCCTTGTCGACGTCCTTGCGCTTCAAGGCGGCGCCGAGGATATCGCCCAGCGAGGCGCCCGAGTCGGACGAACCATACTGCGCCACGGCTTCCTTCTCGTCGGCGATTTCCAGCGCCTTGATCGAGGCGTTCATCTTGCGGGCTTTCTGGTCGAGCAAGGTGATCTTGGCGTCGAACTTCTCGCCCACCGCAAAGCGTTCCGGCCTCTGCTCGGCACGGTCGCGGGCCAGATCGGCACGCTTCACGTAAGCCGTCATGTCGGTGCCGGCGACCTTCACTTCAAGGCCGTTATCCTCGACTTTCAGAACTTCGCAGGTCACCGTGTCGCCCTTCTTGAGGCCAGCCACCGAGGCGATCGGATCGGACCCCAGCTGCTTGATGCCGAGCGAGATGCGCTCCTTCTCGCGGTCGACGTCCAGCACCTTGGCATGGACGCGGTCGCCCTTCTTGAAGTCCTTGATGGCCTCTTCGCCCGCCCGCTTCCAGTCGATGTCGGACAAGTGCACCATGCCGTCGACATCGCCATCAAGGCCGATGAACAGGCCGAACTCGGTGATGTTCTTGATCTCGCCTTCAACGGCGGTGCCCACCGGATACTTGTCGGCGAAAGCTTCCCACGGGTTCTTCTGGGTCTGCTTCAGGCCGAGTGAAATGCGGCGCTTGGCCGAATCGATATCCAGCACCTGCACATCGACTGATTCCGTGGTCGAGAGAATCTTGCCGGGATGCACGTTCTTCTTGGTCCAGCTCATTTCGGAGACGTGGATCAGGCCTTCGATACCATCTTCCAGTTCCACGAAGGCGCCGTAATCGGTGATGTTGGTCACCTTGCCCTTGACCTGGCTGCCGATCGGATAGCGCTCTGTCACCACTTCCCACGGGTCCTTGTCCAGCTGCTTCATGCCGAGCGAGATGCGCTGCGTTTCGGGATTGATGCGGATGATCTGCACCTTCACCGTCTGGCCGACATGCAGTACGTCGGAAGGATGATTGACACGCTTCCAGGCAATGTCGGTGACATGCAGCAGGCCGTCGATGCCGCCCAGATCGACGAAGGCGCCGTAGTCGGTGATGTTCTTGACCACGCCATCGACCGCCTGGCCCTCGGCTAGGTTCTGCACGAGTTCGGAGCGCTGTTCGGCGCGGGTCTCTTCCATGATGGCGCGGCGCGACACAACAATGTTGCCACGGCGGCGGTCCATCTTGAGAATCTGGAAGGGCTGCGAGACGTTCATCAAGGGACCCACATCGCGGATCGGACGAACGTCGACTTGCGAACCGGGCAGGAAGGCCACGGCCCCGCCCAGGTCAACTGTGAAGCCACCCTTGACTCTACCGAAGATCACGCCATCGACGCGCTCGTTCTTGACTGACATCTGCTCCAGCCTGGTCCAGGCTTCCTCGCGCTTGGCCTTGTCGCGCGACAGCACGGCTTCGCCCATGGCATTCTCGATGCGCTCGAGAAACACTTCGACAGTGTCGCCGGCCTTCACATCGGGCTTGCCCGGCATGGAGAATTCCTTGACGGCGATCTTGCCTTCGGTCTTCAGACCGACATCGATGATCGCGAAATCGTTTTCAATGGCCACGATACGGCCCTTGACCACCGAGCCTTCGGCGGCGGGATTGTCGCTGTAGCTTTCCAGCAGCAGGGATTCGAAATCTTCACGGGTGGGGGTCAGCGAGACGGCGGATTTCGCCATGGGCGGTCAATTCCTGTAACAATCGAGGCTGGCCCGGCGGCAAAAATCCGCTAGGACGTCCGGCATGGTTCCGGGGTTGAAATGGACCCCATGCAGGCAAACTCGACCAGCGTTCCCAAACTCTCAAGCCTCGCCCAGGCAGGCGGCAAACGGCCCGGAAGTTGTGAAACAATGAAGGGCGCTCAAGAGAGTACCCCGGTTAGTGTTCGTAGGGGCTCAAGGCCCCACGTCCTGAAACGAGGGGCGATATAGGGGAAAAGGCGGCGGGGGGCAAGCAGGGATGGGAGCATGATTTGACTATTGCCAACTCAGCGCCTACCTTCCGGCCAGCTGGGTAACGTTAAGAAACAGGCGGTCAAATGACCCTTTTCATCGTCAAGGCCGCTCTCGATAGCGAAGCTGGCGTCTGGTACGTGGCGGACTCCGACATTCCCGGTCTGGTAACCGAAGCTCCGACATTCGATGAACTGTGCAAGAAAATCCCGGTAATGGCAGCCGAGCTTCTGCCACTCAATGGCTGGACCGGGAGCACGGAGGTCCCAATCGAAATCATCGCCCACACCACGAGCAAGGCCAAGCTCGCCGCTGCATGAGCAGCTACACGCCAGACATCATCGAAATCCTCCGCAACGCCGGATGCCGGTTCGTCCGCCACGGTAAAGGCGATCACGACATCTGGTTTTCGCCCATAAGCAGCCGCCACTTTCCGGTAGACGCCAAAATCCTCAGCCGCCACACCGCCAACGGCATCATGAAACAAGCCGGCATCGCGCATAAGTTTTGATGAGGGGTGCTGAGCCTATCAGCTGGCGAAGGTAAATAGTGTTATTTGATACGGAGACAGTAAGGCGCGATTGAGTGCATCAACTCCCGTGCCTCCCTTTTCATCCGCCGCCAGCGAAGCACCGGGAAAAGCGCAACACTTCATCACCCTTCCTTTTTAGGAAAAGCTGATCGCCTTCAGTCCGAACAATAATTTTGTCGATGTAGAATTCTCCCTCGCCGCTACATGAAAGATCAATGGTTGACGACTTCGCACTTGAGGCGATACTTGTTACGTCACAGCGAAACTCATATCCACTGAATGCATTTATGCTGAGTTGGATCGGGTGCCTGTCAGTTCCGGGTTCATTTAGACACCCACCGCCCTGAATAGCCCAGACCCCTTCCCATGGCCACTTGCGTTCGCCAGATGCGATACGATCTTTTTTCCTGCGACCAGCCGCTGTCTTCATCCAGCAAGTCCGTTGCCTTTGGCTAAACGTGAAGCCTCGGCAGGCTCTGTCGTGTTCACACGACGAAATGCAATCTTCAAATCCGATCGACTCCAGCTTCTTGTAGTCGGAACCGACCAAGGCTGTACCCTCAAGCACACGAATCTCGGACATGCGCAAGCGATCCGCTATTGAAGACATGAAACCCGTCGTCGTATTGGTATTTCCCACCACAGTTCTACCGTCGGTCTTGAGATAACAAAACTTCGTAGGCTCATGAAACGTGAACGCTTTGCATCCCAGCGACTTCTCACATGTCTCGGAGCCTACGCTCGTACTCTCAGTCTTGAGCGGGGTAGAAGAAACATCAAACCCGAAAATGTCATTGTCTGTGACCCAAGTCATGAAATCACCAGAACTTGGAGATGTTGGGCCGGATGTCACTTTCGGTGGCCTCTGTCCCAATGTTGGTTCTTGGGGGCTCGTCTCGCTAGCGTACTCCTCCATTTCAATGCTGAACGCACGCGCAGTTTCTGGAGTCAACCAAGCCATGCTGCTCGGAGATGCAACAGTAACAAATGCGATGGCTGACTCTGACAATCCGAGCTGATTGAGATAGGCCCCAACGAGTGCGTTGCCCAAACCTGTTTCAGTGGCTTGACCGTTCTCGACTCGATACGCTGCATGAAAACCCACGAGGCCGGTCGAACTTTTCCAACGCTTGACACCACCCAACCAGGCTAATCCGCATGAAGAACTGCAAACTGAGTTGCTTGGTACCAATGTCGAGAACTCCTTTAGTCGAATGGCTTTTCCAATCTCGATGCCAGACCGAAGGTTGCCGCCTGGGCTGTTCAAGATCACCAAAGCCGAATTGAGTGGGAGCACCAACGCAACAAATCTTGATTCGTCACCTTTCTCCAATTGTCCTTCAACAATTACGAGTCTAGTCCCGTCTTCAAGGTTCTGACCAAATTCAATGGTAGCGGCTGAGGCAGACAAGTCTGCCATCAGCAGCATAGTCAACAGCGCAAGAATTCGACAGCAGCCTATGCGACGAATGCAATCCACCATTTATCCTAAACCATGCCTCAAGGGTGAATGTGGCCTAATAAGGGGCCGTTGGCAAATGGCGAACGTTATTAGGATATTGATTTGGGGACGGTGAAGCTGGGCC
>JANPCS010000039.1:0-3258 GCA_031431065.1 Hyphomicrobiales bacterium
CATCCGCTTGGCGGCATCGACATCCGTCACCAGGCTGCCTTCGGTGATCTCCAGCTCGACTCTGCCGATGCCAATTCCGCTGTCTGCTATGATCTGCAATGTCCGCTGAACGAAGTTGGGATTGCGCAATTGCACCGGCGATATGTTTGCCGACAGCCGCACGCCCGGCCACTGGCTGGCGTCGGAACAGGCCTTGGCGAGGATCGCCTCGCCTAAGGCATCGATTAGGCCTTGCTGTTCGGCAATTGCCACGAACTTGTCCGGCGATACCCGCTTTGACGATGTCGAGGGCCAACGGGCGAGGGCCTCGACCGCCACAATGGCCCGGGTTTTCGAGTCGACAATCGGCTGATAGGCAACGTCAAGCGCGCCTGCCGCCAAGATCTGCCGCAGTTCATCGGCAATCACGCTATCTTCGTTGCGTTGCCTGTCGATCTCCGGTGCATATTGGCAGTATCGGTTCTTGCCGGTCGATTTGGCCTGATACATGGCGACATCGGCGCGGCGCATCAATTCATTCGAATCGATTTCGCCGTTGGACGCAACCGCAATACCGATGCTGGCGCCGACCGAGGCCATGCGGCCATCGAGGTCAAAGGACTGATCGAGGAATTCGATGGCCTGTTTGGCAAGCAGACACGCCCTTGATTGTGCATCATGCCCGTGAATGACGATGACGAACTCGTCACCACCGAGGCGGCATAATGTGCCGGTATCGCCCACGAGATGACTAAGGCCGGCGGCCACTGCCCGGATCAGCCGGTCTCCGGTTTCATGGTCGTAGGTGTCATTTACCTCCTTGAAACCATCAAGGTCGGCAAAGGCGACGGCGAGAACATCTCCGCCGGGTCTGGAAAGCTTCTCGATCTCCGCCCAAAGACCGGCGCGATTGGGCAGGCCGGTGAGGGAGTCCCGCAGGGCTTCGCGGCGGGCCGCGTCCTCCCTCGCGGAAATTGTGCTGATCAGGCGCCAGCAGATCAACGCTATTCCCGCCATGACGATGGCGAGGAAGCTGAGAATCAACAGCGCGTTGCGTTTTACTTTGGATCCGGCGGCATCACCTGGGCGGCGGTCGTTCCAGCTGACGCTGGCAATCGAAGCTCCGGTTGTGGCCTTGACTGCCTCGCCGTCAGCGCCCGATGCCGTGGCTTCGACCTTCAGGCCATCGATGACGTATTGTTCGCCGATCGACTGGACATATTCCGGCGTGAGAAACCTGACGAAGACTAGGTAACGCGGCGTGGTACCGGGGATTTTCAGGTCATCGGAGGTCGGCAAGATCGGAGCGGCAGCGGCAATGGCCAAACCTTCCCTGGTGTTGAAGATCGAGGCTTTCGAATCATGGGTCGCAATGCCGGTGGGGAGAAGGTCGAGGAGCGAATCCAGCTTGCCGTGGAAGTAGTCGGTGAGCACGGGATTGAATGAGCTGCCCTTGCGGTATCCCGCCATGGAAGTGGGGTGCGTCCGATCAACGATGAAAAAAGCATCATAATTGCTGCCACTTTCAGTGGAAGCGCCCCAGGTCTCCTCCAGCCAATCCGGGTTAAGCGGACCATAGGCTTGCCTGACGCCGTCGTCCCAATAGGAGTTGTCGGCGACCATACTGGCGAGCTGATTTTGCGCCGCACCCAACGCGGACTTCACGATTTCGCTTGTGCGCTGGCGATCGGCAACGTTGGCTCCGGTTGATACGCGGCCGATGAGATCGAAAGTCAGCCAGGTTACGCCCAGCGAAGCCAGCAGAAGTGGCAGCGCGACCGTCGCTGCAAACCGCCAACCATACAAGTTCCGCATTCCGGGACCCCTGAACCAATTCACGCATGCTAGTGAAGCGATGTTGCCCAACACTTAACGAGGGCGGTTGAACTTGTCCTGTGGCTGACTTTCGCCATCGCCGGGCTTGCCGATCGGGCTTCCGGCAGGCAATCTGCCGGGCATGGAACGCCCCGAACATCTGAGCCGTCCGGAGGCCGTTACCGAAGTGGCGATCGTCGCGGACCAGGAGGTGTGGCGCCGCGAAGCCGACCGAGACTTCGATCCGTAGTTCATCAACGAGAGCATCGCTTCTCAATCTAACGCGCATCGGCGCCGGGCCGGTGCTGCAACTGTCGAACAGGTCGGCCGGTTATGATGGCTGCTGGACCTCATCTGCCCGGGGTTGAGCGATCTGCATGTGGGGACCGAGCGCAGAGCTGCGCCGATGCGAATGTCGGGTGGCAGTAGTACCGCTCACGGATCGCCGGTGCGGACCGGGATGGCGAGCGCGGTTTTGCTGAGTTCGCGGGTTTCGCGAATGGCGGCAAATTCGGATTGCATTGAGGTGAACAGGCGCAGCGCGCGGTTGGCGAGGATGGGGGGCATGGTGCCTTCCGTGAGTTTCACCGCAAAGGAGATTTCCGCCGCCCTGGGTTTGCCATCGGACTTGCCCATGTTCCACAGCGAGAGCGCAAAGTTTGCCTTGATGCCGCCGCCGAAATCGACTGCGGCGCCGGAGAAGGTTATTTCCGAAATCAGCGGGCCGGAGACGAGTGGCTGGTTTTCACTGGTGATGCCGCCGCCAAGTTGTTTCAGTGCGGTTTTGAGCTTGGGAAATCGCGCCCACAGGTCAGCCAGCGTCTCCGGTTCCGCAGCCTTTTGCATTGCCGACAAGGCGTAGCGGCTGCGGATCGAGGGCTGGCCCGCAAAGACGGCAAGGGGAGCTATATCTTCCTCGAACTTGGTTTCCACCTTGGGTTTACTGCCGGGGAGATCGAGCCCGGAGGCGATGAAATAATCGGGACTGCGGAATTTCAGCGTAACTTGACTCTTGCCGTCCTCGGCAGCGGCGGTGCGGCGCAGACGCAAACAGAAGCCGTGGGTGGCCAGCAGGCCTTCCCCAGTATCGAGAAAATGGATGTTGCGCTGTTTGTCTTCTTCCAGTTGGCCGGAGTGACGCGGCTTGCCGCTGGGCGTTGCATCAAGGCTGGAAGCGATGAGGCCGGTCAATCTGTCCTGCCAGAAATCGGCTTCCTCGCCCGGCGCATAGCGTTTCGCGAACTTCCGCGGATCGAGCAGCAGCTTGTATTCGCGTCCGGTCAGAACTGGAGCTGTCATGGCGACGTGCCTCCTCGGTCTGCGGCGCATGAAATCACGATTTCAACGAATTGACCATGGGGAATTCGGTGGTGCCTGAAGGCATTGGGACACATGCGGATTTGTGCGGGTGGAGTTTAGGCGCTACAAGATCGGAAAACCTTGGGGAAACGCCGATGCAGATGA
>JANPCS010000040.1:0-5620 GCA_031431065.1 Hyphomicrobiales bacterium
GCCGCGCGAAATCAGCCGAGAGAATGGAGGGCGAGATGAGGAGGGGTCTGGTCATGTGATCTCCTATGCGCCCTGTTTTAAGCCCCTCCCCCTCGTGGGGAGGGGTTGGGGTGGGGGGTGGTTGGCGGCGGGACTCGTGGACCCCCACCCTACCCTCCCCACAAGGGGGAGGGAAAAGGAAGGGGGAAACGAGCGGGAGAAATACTAACCAATCAGCTTGCCCACCGCCACGGCGGTGTCGCCCATGCGGTTGGAGAAGCCCCACTCATTGTCGTACCACGTGAGGATACGCACGAAAGTGCCTTCCAGAACCTTGGTCTGGTCCATGTGGAAGGTGGACGAATGCGGATCGTGGTTGAAGTCGATCGACACGTTGGGCTCAAGCGTATAGCCGAGGATGCCCTTGAGCTCGCCGTCAGCCGCTGCCTTGATCGCCGCGTTGATTTCTTCGACTGTCGTGTTGCGCTTGGCCACGAACTTGAAGTCGACGACCGAGACATTCGGCACCGGAACGCGGATCGAGGTGCCGTCGAGACGGCCTTTCAATTCCGGAATGACGAGGCCAATCGCCTTGGCGGCACCCGTCGAGGTCGGGATCATCGACATGGCGGCGGCGCGCCCGCGATAGAGATCCTTGTGCATGGTGTCGAGCGTCGGCTGGTCGCCGGTATAGGCGTGGATCGTCGTCATGAAGCCGTGGTCAATTCCCACAGCGTTGTTGAGCACGAACACCACCGGTGCCAGGCAGTTGGTGGTGCACGATGCGTTCGAGATGACGATATGGTCCTTGGTCAGCTTGTCGTGATTGACGCCATAGACAACGGTGAAATCAGCGCCATCGGCGGGGGCCGAGACGATGACCCGCTTGGCGCCGGCGCTCAGATGCGCCGAGGCCTTGTCCTTCGATGTGAAGATGCCGGTGCATTCGAGTGCGATGTCGACGCCCAAGTCCTTCCACGGCAGCTGGCTCGGGTCCTTGATCGCCGTCACTTTGAAACTGTCCGTGCCGATGTTGATCGAGTCGCTCTTGGTGCTCACCTGATGCGGAAAGCGGCCATGCACCGAGTCATAGCGCAGCAGATGGGCATTGGTTTCGACGGGCCCCAAGTCATTGACGGCGACCACGTCGATGTCCTTGCGGCCCGATTCATAAATGGCGCGGACAATGTTGCGGCCGATGCGGCCGAAACCGTTGATGGCGACGCGGGTTTTCGTCATGGGAGACCTCCGGTTGGACGGGTTCAGGAATTCGGGCGCACTTATAGAGATTTCGCCGCAACGCGGAAGAGGGATTCTGAGGTACGTAACTCAAATCTTGGATTGGGAGAAATGACGCGGGAAAAAGGCGGCCAGCGCCGCCCGGACCGAGGCATGGGCCTGCTTCGCCGAGACGCCACCCGGATGGCCCGCGCCATGAGCGGCAAGCCCCAGCCACAGCCCGTCGCACAGCGATTCGAGCGTCCGCATGACCAGCGCCGGATCAAGCCCATAGCCGCCATCCGCGTTGATTTCGGCGCACAGAAGGCGGGTGGTTTCGCAGCGCTCGGCATCGAGCCCGGCGCAAATCTGGTCATAGGTCGGCCGTCCCTGCGCCTCACCCCAGAAGGCGATCCACGCCGCCAGCTTCTCGGGCGTGAAGACGGATGTGTCGAAGTCGGCCAGCAGCAGGCAGCCAAGCCTGGCGCTGGCGCCGGGGCCTGCGGCCAGCATGGCGGTTTCCCAATGCTGGCGGTATTCCGCCGCCAGGTGCTGCATGGTGGCGGCCAGCAATTCTTCCTTGCTGTTGAAATGAAAGATGACGATGCCGGTCGACAGCCCGGCAAATCGTGCCACATCCGCCACGGTGAGCGCGGCATAGCCCTTCTGGCCCAACACCTTAATGGTGGCCTCAATCAACTGCTGGCGGCGCACATCGCGCGTCGCCTTGCGAAGCGGCGAGGCGGGTTCGGGCGAACTCATTGTGCGCGCTCAATCATCGAGCGGCCGCTTCAAGCCCTTGTCAACCCAACTGTTGGAGGCGAGCCCCATCGCCTGCAACCGGTCAAGACCCTTCCACATCAGCGGGATGCGGGCCTCGGCGATGCCGGGCAAGCTTAAAGGATCGAGTCCGGTCCACGGAATGAACGGATTGCGACGGCCATAGGCCCAGATTTCGACCCGCCGCGATGGGCGCACACTCAGGCCCCGGGCATGGAAACCCACCGTGTCCCCCACCACCAGCGTGTTGGCGGGCACCGCGAAGGCCACCGGCTTCGCCAGCTTCATCCGCGCCATGTCGTCAGGCGATGCCCGGAACGAACCCCGCGCCGAATAGCGGTCGGAGTGCGTGGCCGCGCCGATGCTCATGTCGCGCTCCCACTGCAACCGCTCCGGGGTCATCAGATGCGAGCCCGGCACATAACAGAAGGGCCCCTCGTCATCGGCCACATCGGTGAGGAAAAACCACGCCTTGAGGCTGGGATGAAAGGTGTCCGAGTGAAAATTGGTCTGCGGATCGGGTGCCGCCTCTTTCACGTGGCTGAGGATCGTCTGGATGTAATAGAGCGGCTCCTGATCGAATGAGCCGACATAACGCATCAGCCCGCTGAGGTCTTTGCGCTTCAGCATGGCATCGACCAGCGGCATGGCGGCGCGTGCCGGGCCATCGATCGCCGTGCGCCTCGTGATCGTGTCGCCCTGCAGCATTTCACGCGCCGTGGCCCTGTAATTCAGTGCCTGCTCCTTGAGACGCGCAAAAGTATCGGCATCGAGGAAGTTGCGCTTGGCGACAAAACCATCGCGGTCGAAGGCAGCGCGGTCTTGGAGGTCAACGAGATGCGCCAACCGGCGCCTGCGGCTCCACGCCAGGTCATGCGCCAGCTTGATGCGCCTGTGATGCAGCCCCATGCGGTTCAAGGCCGGTGACCCGATGACCTTGTTGTCACGGAAGGATTTGGCGCCGGTGGCCAGCGCCAGGGTCCAGAACGGGTACTTGATGATGTCGGTGGCTTTCATGGGCGCGCACCATAATTTAACCGCCGCCGAAGGGAAAGCGCCACGCTGACACGCCGCATTGACCGAAATCGCGGGGCCTCATAAACGAGCCCCCAAAGGGGTGAACCATGCGTGACCATGAATTGCGGCTTGTCCTCAATGACGAACTGCACGGCAGGCCGGGCCTGCCGGTCACCGCACCCTCGCGCATCACCCATCTGGCCTTCACCATCGCAGCCGGCGATGCCGATCCGCTGCTCAATGTGAAATTGTTATGTGACACGCTCGGCCTCAAGCCGCCGGGCGAAAAGGCGCTGCATCATTCGGTGGAAATCGATGGCGGGCTGTTCAAGTATGAGCGCCATGGCGAGTTCTACCGGGTGAGCGTCACCGTCCGCGGCAATGGTTCGCAGAATGAGGCGATTGCCAGCCTGCCAATGGGCTTCGTCGATGATCTGCCGGGCAAGCGCCTGGTGGCAATTCATACCCATATTCTGGCGAAGTCCACCAAGGCACCGGCGCCCGCCACGCTCAAGGTTTTTTTCGGCCATGACGATCTGGCCGGTTCGAAAGTGAGCCAGGGCGGCGCTACCGCGTGGACGGATTTCCGCATCGGCGCCGATGGCTATACCCGCATGCTGTTGCACGACCATGGCCTATCGCCGATGCGGCTTGGCCGCGTGTCGCGCCGCCTGCACGAGATCGAGACCTACCGCATGATGGCGCTGCTGGCCTTCCCATTGGCCCGCCAGATGCAGATCGAGCTCGGACCGCTTGAGAGCTCACTGGCCGAAACCATCGACGGCATGCTGCAGGCCAAGGGGCCTGAGGAAGATGCCAGGCTCCTGGCGCGCTTAAGCGCCATTGCGCGTGATGTCGAGGAGATGTCCAACCGCTCAAGCTATCGCTTTGCGGCGGCCCGCGCCTACTCGGGCCTGGTCAGCAAGCGCATCGCCGAACTGGGTGAAGAACGCGTCCTCAATTACCAGCGCTTGGGCATATTTCTCGACCGCCGCTTCAGCCCGGCGATGACCACTTGCAGCGCCGTGACCGAGCGTATTGCCGGGCTGGCGGCGCGGAGCGAACGCGCCTCGAACCTGCTGCGAACCAGGGTCGACATTGCGCTTGAAAGCCAGAACCAGCAACTGCTGCGCTCCATGGAACAGCGCGGCCAGCAGCAGCTGAGATTGCAGCAAACCGTCGAGGGCCTGTCGGTTGTGGCGATCAGCTACTACCTGATCGGTATTGTGGCGAAGCTGATCGAGGGGGTCGGTGAATATGGGCTTGGGATCGACACCAAACTTGTTGGTCTGATATCGATCCCGCTTGTGGTCTTGGCGGTGTGGATCGGCGTCAGACGTCTGCGCCACCGCATCATGAAATCGACAGAAGTGTGAACGCTCTTTGTTTGTGTGACTACAATTTCGTCCACCTGCCGTTCTTCGCCGACGACTTCACGCATGCCTCGATGAAAGCCATGCCGGCAACACCATCGGCGATGCCGGGGAAGGTCACATCCTTGTCGGGCATCTTTCCCGCCCGCTTCGCCTTGATGGCGCGCGCCACTTCCGAATAGATGTTGGCGAAACCTTCGAGATAGCCCTCGGGATGGCCGGGCGGAACGCGCGTGACACGGCCTGCGGCGGCATTGGCGCCGGCACCGCCACGGGTGATCAGGCGCTTTGGTTCGCCGAATGGCGTATACCAGAGATAATTCGGGTTTTCCTGCTGCCATTCAAGCCCACCCTCCGTGCCATAGACGCGGAGCTTCAGGCCATTCTCGTTGCCGGGCGCCACCTGGCTGGCCCACAACATGCCCTTGGCGCCATTCCTGAAGCGCAGCATGACATGGACATTGTCGTCGAGCGCGCGTCCCTTGACGAAGGACGTGAGATCGGCAGCGACCTCGCCGCCTGACACACTCGCCACGTCGCACATCAATTGATACGTATGCGTGCCGATGTCGCCGACGCAACCACCGGCTCCGGAGCGCTTGGGATCGGTGCGCCAGGCCGCCTGCTTCTGCCCGGTCTTTTCGATTGCGGCGGTGAGCCAGTCCGAAGGGTATTCGCCCTGCACCAGGCGGATGTCGCCAAGCTCGCCCGCCGCCACCATCGCCTTGGCCTGACGGATCATCGGATAGCCGGAATAGTTGTGCGTGAGTGCGAAGATCACATCCTTACGCTTGGCGAGAAGGCCTTCCAACGATTTTGCTTCCTTGAGATTGAGCGCCAGCGGCTTGTCGCAGATGACATGGATGCCCGCCTCAATGAAGGCCTTGGCGGCGGCCACATGGACATGGTTTGGCGTCACGATCGACACCGCCTCGATACCATCCTTGCGCGCCGCCTCGGCCTTGGCCATGGTTGCGAAATCGGCATAGATACGGTCGGGCGCCAGTCCCAGTTCCTCGCCCGACGCCTTGGCTTTCGCTGCATCGGCCGAAAGCGCACCGGCAACGAACTCATAATGATCGTCCATGCGTGCCGCGAGCCGGTGCACGGCTCCGATGAAGGCGCCCTGACCGCCGCCCACCATGCCGAGCCTGATGCGGCCGGTTGCCTTGTCGCTACGTCCTTCGATAGCCATGATTTTCTCCCTGAGTTGCTGTTCGCCTACCTCTTGACTGGATCAAACGTGTTTATAG
>JANPCS010000041.1:0-4631 GCA_031431065.1 Hyphomicrobiales bacterium
GGCCCGCTGGTGGCGAGCTTCCCGGTCGAGGACGAGGACCAGATCATGCTGGTGACCGACGGCGGCCAATTGATCCGCTGCCCGGTCAACGGCATCCGCAAGGCGGGACGTTCGACGCAAGGGGTGATCGTCATCGATGTGGCGGACGACGAGCATGTCGTCTCGGTCGAGCACATCACCGAAGACGAGGAGGCGGGCGAGGGCTGATGGCTCTCGAGCTGCTCTTCACCTTCGCCGGCGCTTGCGCCTTGTTGTTCTTCAAGCCTGGCCCCGCCATGTCGGTGATCGTTGCCAATTCGGCGGGATATGGCGTCAGGGGCGGGCTGATCACCGTTGCCGGCAATGTTCTGGGTTTCACTTTGCTTCTTGCCATTGTCGGCTTCGGCCTGTCGTGGATCGCCCAAGCCATGCAGACCTGGTTCGGCTGGATCAGGTTTGGCGGCGCCGTCTATCTGATCTGGCTGGGTGTCACCAGGCTTCGCCATGCCGGGCGCCTGACCGCCTATGGCGAAAACCCCACCGGCGAGTTGTTCCGCGATGGTTTTCTGGTGGCTGTTGCCAATCCGGAAGTCATCCTGTTTCTCGCCGCCTTCCTGCCGCCCTTCGTTGACCCTGCCAAAGCCGTCGTGCCGCAAGTCCTCACGCTGTCGGCGATTTTCATCGCCACGAGCGCGATGGCCGGAAGCCTGCTCGCCGTGCTGGCGGGGCAGGCGAGAGAGTTTCTGTCTGGCGGCCGGCTGAAGTGGATCGATATCGTCTCTGGAGGCTTGCTTGTGGTGGCCGGACTGTGGCTGGCCTGGCCGAGTCTGGAATCGCTGCTGTGACCTTCAAAGCCTGCGCCATCTTTCTGGGAGTTAGCCTCGCACTGGCATTGCCGGGGCAAGCGCAAAGCCGGTGCTGGACCAGCACTGATTATGTCGATCTGTATTTTCGGCATTTCAATGGCCAGGTGCCGCTGCCGCATTTGCGTAAGCCCGAACAGAAGGCGCTTTTCGAACATCTGATCGACCCGTGCAACCTTAGCCGGATTGTCGAACAGCCGGTTTCGAATGACGAAAAGCTGCGGCACTTGCGGATCATCCTCGCCAGCCTGGGAAGCTTTCGCGCCGCCTATGAGGTTGCGGTGATGGTTGGCGAACCGCTTGAGCAGGAGCTTGCGGCGGTGCAGGCCTTCAGTTTGCGCGCCGCCGATACCGAGGCAGGACTGGACAGTCAGGACGGCAAGGCCGCCTGGGCCACATTGGTGGCAGGCGTGCTCGACTCGATCAGCGATACCGGACGCTATACTCCCAGTCAGGCGATGCTGATGGCTGATGCCATCACCAAACACTATCCGGCGATTTCCACGGCCTTGAGCGCGCAAGACCGCGAACGCTTGCGCGCCAAGGTCCAGAACGTCGTTCCAAAGACCGACAACGCCGGGCTGTTGCAGGCGATTGCGCGGATGAAAAAAGTTGTCGCCAACTTGCCGTGAATTGCGGGATTGGCTATGCGGCCCTTCAACTTATTTGCCGCAACGTTGCCTTTTGGCGGAGAACAACGTACCAAAGGTAATACCAACGGCCAGAAGTTCTGACCGTTTCACCTCCACTCCTTCCTTTGTCATCCCCGGAATAAATCCGGGGATGACAGATGTTGGGGGTGACGGCTGTCACGAGTCACTTCATCCATCCGATGGTATAACTGTGGCTTAGTGCCATCAGCGGTGTTGCGGGGAGCAATTTCATGGACGATGTCGAGACGACGGTTCGAAAGTTTCACGAGTCCTGGGATCTCCGAGACCCTGATCGTGGTGCCGCGGTGATTGCCGAAGATTGCCATTTTGAAGACGTGGCGCGCGGCGAACTGCTGCAGGGGCCGGAGGCTTACAAGCGTGATTACCATCGCTGGCGGACGGCATTTCCGGATGGCGAATGCAAGGTCACCAATGTCATCGTTCAAGGCAATTGGGCGGTAGTCGAGTTCACCAATCGCGGCACCCAGACTGGCCCGCTGCATTCGAGCCTTGGCGAGTTTCCGCCCAGCGGCCGTTTCATGGAAGCGCGGTATTGCAGCGTCATGCGCGTCAAGGACGGCAAGGTCGTGGAAGGCCGGGACTATTATGACTCGGCGAGTATCGCCCGGCAGCTTGGTCTGGTTAGATAAAAAGCGGCTACGGATTATTCCGCGAAGGGCTTGCCATCTGCGGCTTAGCTGTGGCTAGCTTGGCTAGCTTGGCTATCTTGAGGAGCCAATCCGTGACACTTGAATCCTACATCGCCTTTTGCGCCGCCGCCGCTGCCCTGGCTTTCGTGCCGGGACCGACGGTGACCGTCATCATCGCCAACAGCCTGCGCTATGGCGCGCGCGCCGGCATGATGAATGTGGTGGGAACGCAAGCCGGCTTCCTCATCTGGCTCGGCATTGCCACCGTGGGGCTTGGTGCGGCGATTCAGGTGATGGGCATCTGGTTCGACGTGCTGCGCTATGCCGGTGCCGCTTATCTGGCGTGGCTGGCCTTGAAACTGTTCCGCTCCAAGGGTGATCTCGCCATCGCCGTTGATGGCACGCGGCCCAAGGGCAATTTCTTCCTGCAGGGCTTCATTGTCATCATCTCCAACCCCAAGATGCTGGTGCTGTTCGGCGCCATGATCCCGCCCTTCGTGACGCCGGGCGGCGATCCGATGCAGCAGATCCTGCTGCTCGGCCTGACCTTCATGGCCATCGCCTTCGTGGGCGACACGCTCTATGCGCTGATGGCGGGCAAGGCCGGGGCATGGCTGTCGCGCTCGCGCATCCGAACGCTGGAAATCCTCAGCGGCTGCTGCCTGTTGGGCGGTGGCATCTGGATGGCCTTGCGCGGCCGCTGAAGCCTCAAGCCATCCCCAGCTTGCGGGCAATCTCCCAGTCCCAATAGGTGGCTTCGATCTTGTTGCCATCGGGATCGCGCACGAAACAGCCGTAATAGGCCTCGGTGTATTCGTGGCGGTGGCCGGGATCGCCATCGGGCGTTGCCCCGGCGGCGATGGCTTCGCGGAAGAAGGCATCGACGGCATCGCGCGATTCCGCCGCAAAGCCGACGTGGATGCCGTTTCCAACCGCCGCCGGCTTACCGTCATAGGGAGTCTGCACCCAGAATTCCGGATAGACCTTGCCATAGGCGGCAGCGCCCGGGTGTTCCATGATGAACTTGTAGCCCAGCACTCCCAGCACCTTGCTGTAGAATGCCTTGGCCCGTTCGTAATCATTGGTACCGAGCGACACGTGCGAAAGACAAGACGGGTTTTCATCGGTCATGGCGATCCTCCCTGTTGTCTATTACTGCCGCAGTCTGCTGACAGGTTGCGGCATGAGTGTGAAGGCGCTAATCATGTGGCATGGCACGTATCGGCTTCTATCCGGGTTCCTTCGACCCCGTTACCTATGGCCACCTCGACATCATCGCGCGGGCGGCGCGGATTGTCGATAAGCTGGTGCTGGGTGTCGGCACGCACCATGGCAAGCAGGCGCTGATCGCTGCTGAAACCCGCATCAGCCTGCTGGAACAGGTGACCAGGCCCATTGCCGAACATACCGGCGTCAAGATCACGGTGGCCGCCTTCGATGGCCTGGCCGTCAATGCGGCACGCCAGCATCACGCCGGCCTCATCATCCGGGGCTTACGCGATGCGAGCGACTTCGACTCTGAAGTGCAGATGGGCCAGATGAACGGCGCCATGGCACCCGACATTGAAACCGTCTTCCTCGCCGCCTCGCCCGCCACCCGCATGATCGCCTCGTCACTGGTCAAACAGATCGCCAAGATGGGCGGCGACATCACGCTGTTTATCCCCAAAGAGGCGATGCCGATCATCAAGGCGGCGCTGAAACAGACCTGATCGGAATATCAGCTATTTCCGTCCGCTGGCAAATCTGATTTCCACTTCGATTTCAATTGGCCCGCCCGTGTCGCCGACCGAGCGTCTCACATCCTCGCGCACGGCGCGGCGAATGTCTTCGGGAAGCGACACATAGGTCTGTCCGGGTGAACCCCAGCCGCGTTCGAACTGCTCGAAATAGGCTTCGAAAGATCGCACCGGAAAGCGGTGAGTTTCACTCGATATTTCCACGTCATGAAATCCCGCCGCGCCGAAGAGCTTGCGCAGTTTTGCCTCCTCGCCAAGCGAGAACAGCCGCATGGCCGCCGGTTCAAGCGATCGGTCATAGCGGGCCATGATGACGTGAACCCGCGTGGTGTATGACCGCTCCGGCACGGTGTTGACGGAAATCGCGGCGCGGCCACCGGGACGAAGCACGCGATGAAATTCCGCGAGACCTTTCGCCGGATCGGGAAAGAACATCAAGCCCAGGTTGCACAGCACCGTATCAAAATCTTGATCTGGAAAGCTCAACGACTGACCATCTTCAACGCCAACTGTAACATTCGGCTCATTCGCCAACCGCAGCCGCGCTCGCTCGGCCATATCAGGCGAAATGTCGGTCGCCGTGACGTGACCAGCCCGGCCGACAATAGCAAGCGCTGCCTCAGCAGCGAGGCCCGTGCCGCTGGCGACATCGAGCACGCGTTGCCCCTCCGCCACATTGCCGGCTCTGATCAGAAACGGCACGAACTGCGAGGACACGTGGGCAAAGACCCGATCATAACCTGCGGC
>JANPCS010000042.1:0-8483 GCA_031431065.1 Hyphomicrobiales bacterium
GCTCCTGATTGACGCGCCGCGACAATCAACCTCAAATATCTCTTGCGCGCGACAGTCAATGTCGTGATCATCATCCTTGCCGCGACACCAGACTCTCATCCAGATTGTCGCGCACTTCTCATCCAGATTGTCGCGCTACAGGCCTGTCAGACCGGTTAGGCCGATGGGACCCTGCGGACCAATGGCACCATCTGCGCCGTCAGCACCAGCAGCACCCGTCAAACCCGCCATGCCAATCGGACCCTGCGGACCAATGGCGCCATCAGCGCCATCAACGCCAGCAGCACCCGTCAAACCCGCCATGCCAATCAGACCCTGCGGACCAATGGCGCCATCAGCGCCAGTTGGGCCTGTCAGACCGGTTAGGCCGATGGGACCCTGCGGACCAATGGCACCATCTGCGCCGTCAGCACCAGCAGCACCCGTCAGGCCAATCGGACCCTGCGGGCCAATGGCGCCATCAGCGCCGTCAGTACCAGCAGCGCCAGCAGCACCCGTCAAACCCGTCAAACCAATCGGACCCTGTGGGCCAATGGTGCCATCAGCGCCAGCAGCACCCGTCAAACCCGCCATGCCAATCGGACCCTGTGGACCAATGGCGCCTTCAGCGCCAGCAGCACCCGTCAAACCCGCCATGCCAATCGGACCCTGCGGGCCAATGGCGCCATCAGCGCCATCAGTGCCCGCGAGACCCGTCAAGCCCATCGGACCTTGCGGACCAATAGCACCATCTGCACCGGTTGGACCTGTCAGACCGGTCAAGCCAATCTGACCCTGCGGACCAACGTCACCCTGGTCGCCCTTGTCACCCTGATCTCCTTTGGGACCAGTCTGGCCAATCGGACCCTGCGGGCCGACATCGCCCTGGCCGCCGTTGGCGCCGGCAGGTCCGCGGGGCCCCACTTCACCCTGATTGCCTTTGTCACCCTTATCGCCGGTCAGGCCAACCGGACCTTGTGGACCTATGTCGCCCAGATCTCCTTTGGCGCCCTTGGGCCCTTCAGCGCCGATGGGCCCTGCAGGACCGGCCGGACCCTGCTCACCAACTGCGCCCTGATCACCCTTATCGCCTTTTGGCCCCGCGGCACCGTCAACGCCCGCAGGACCGGTCAGGCCGATCAGACCTTGCGGTCCTTCAGGTCCGGCATCGCCCTGGTCACCCTTTTCGCCCTTTTCGCTTTGCGGACCTTGTGGACCTTGTGGACCTTGTGGACCAATTGCGCCGGTGGGGCCGGTTGCACCCATGATTCCATCATTGCCTTTGGCAGCGAAGCGTTGCCAGAATTTCTTCGCATCGGGACGGCCCGGCATCACCCCTTTGTTGACGCTGGTTTTCGGATCAAGTGCGCGCCAGGTGTTGCCGTTGTAAGTGACCAAGTCATTCAAGCTATACGCCGCAGTGGGTTTCCAGTTGCCACGTGGCATCAAAATGCTGCGAGAACATCCGGCGACCGCCGCTTGCGTCGGTGGTTGCGTAACGCCAATGAGCTGCAGATCGACGACGCAGTCGGATGGCACGTAGGCAACGCTGTAACCGAACTTTCGCGTCACCGGATCAATCGGCACAGGCTTCAAACCGTCCATCTTGACTGCTGTCCCGAGGCGGCTGGTGCCGCTTACGACAAGGCGCCCTTTGCCGATGAGGGCCTGCGTAATGGTGACGCCTGCCGAGGATTGACTGACCGGAAGCTCCGGCGCCGAGATCTCAGCCGCTGCCGCAGTCAATGCGGATGTTGCCGCGAGGGCGGCGGGAAAAACGCCTGAAATGCCGAAAGCACAGAACTTCGGCAGGTGACGGATTGCCATGTTGCGTTCTCCAGAATTTAATCGAATTCCGGTCAACGCTACCGCGTCGCAGCTTATAGCAACTTAACAAGGTGGAACCATGTGTAGTTGCACCTAAGTTTTGGTAAATACTCACAAAAATCATTTCAAAAAATTCCGATGCAATTCCGCAAAAGGATGTTCATCACATGTCCTCGGAAGTATAGTTTGCGTCCGTGCTCCCCAGCAAAATGTAGATGCAGCAGCCACGAGCCCTTTGATCCGGATGTGTGGCCAAGCCGCAGCCCGGGGCATTTGCGAGCGCCAACCAAACCGGTACTTGGCATGGTCTTTATTTTGCATGCCTCATGGAGGGTTGAATTTATGTTGGGGCTTTGCGAAACACCCGTGAGCCGCTATCGATGCACCGGCGGGCTTGATGCGATCGAAAAAAATCTGCGGCAGCGGACTATTGAGGAAACACGACTTGACCCGTTCACTCGCGAAATTTGCTGTGAAGTTCGGCACCAGCGGTGCCCGCGGGCTTGTCGGGGATCTCACAGCTGACTATTGCCGGACTTTCATCGCAGCTTTCCTCAGCATTCTCGATCCCGGACCCAAACGGCTGCTTGTGGGGCATGATCTGCGGGCCAGCAGCCCGGCAATTGCCGCGCGTTGCATTGCGGCGGCACGGGCCGCAGGGGTTGACTGCCTCTATGCCGGAACCTTGCCGACGCCGGCACTGGCACTCGCGGCGCTTGAACAAAGAAGCCCAGCCATCATGGTGACCGGCAGTCACATCCCGGATGATCGCAATGGCATCAAGGCCTATCGTTCCGATGGCGAGATCACCAAGGCGGATGAACAGGCGATGTTGCGGTTTGCGGCCGAACTGCCTCCGGTCCGCGTCGTTCCTGCTTTGCCTGCCGCCGACACCAGCGTCACCCTGCGTTATGCTGAACGCTATGCCGCGGTATTTGCGCCGGACTCCCTCAGGGGTTTGCGCATCGGCATTTACGAGCATTCAACCGTCATGCGGGATCTGCTGCATGAGGTGCTCCGGGCTCTTGGTGCCGAGACGACAGGGCTTGGCCGCAGCGCGGCATTTCTGCCGGTCGATACTGAAGCGATCAGGCCGGAGGATCAGCAACTGGCGGCAACATGGGCGGCGGGGCAACAGTTCGACGCCATCGTCTCGGCCGACGGCGATGCCGACCGCCCGCTGGTTGCCGATGAACAGGGGCACTGGCTGCGCGGCGACGTGTTGGGGGTTCTATCGGCGCGCGAGCTTGGAGCGGGAACCGTTGTCACCCCGGTCAGCAGCAACACGGCGCTTGAGAAATGCGGCATCTTCCACCATACAATCCGTACACGGATTGGTTCGCCTTTCGTCATTGCGGCAATGGCACAACCGGGCCTCATGGCGCCGGTTGTGGGTTATGAAGCAAATGGCGGATTTCTGCTGGGCAGCGAAGTCATGATCGGCGGCCGCAAACTCGCCGCCCTGCCGACGCGCGATGCCATGCTGCCGATCATTTTGGTTCTCGCGGCAGCCAAGCAACGGGGGTGCGGCCTTTCGGACCTTGTGAAGAGCCTGCCGCCGCGTTTCACGGCAAGCTACCGGTTGCAAAACTTCGCCAGCGACCGCGCCCAAGCACTCATCGCAGAGCTCATGGCCGATCCGGCAAGAACCTGTTGCGTCATGGCGCCGGAGGCGGGCAACATTGCCGCCGCCGATCATACCGACGGCTACCGTGTCACTTTCGTTTCCGGCGACATTGTGCATCTGCGGGCGTCGGGCAATGCGCCGGAACTGCGGTGCTATGCCGAGGCGGATACGCCGGAAGGTGCTGAAACACTGTGCGGCAAGTGCCTCAATCACATCGCGTTGTCCTGAGGCGCCATTTCATGTTACAAATCGATCACCTGCGCCGCTATCAGTGAGTGCGCAGGCTGACATTTGGAGTATTGACCATGCGGTTCACGCTCACGGCTCCTTCGCGCTGGCTGCTCGCGGCATTGATTGTGACGGCCATGATCTTGGTCATGCCGGGCAGCGCTCCAGTGCCGTTCGGCTCTCTCCCTGCCTTCGCCGATGAAGAGCCGCCGCCGGCGCCGCCGCTTCCCGATGATGAGAGTGCCGGTCCCGACGAGGCGCCTCCGCCGCCCGATGACGGCGGACCCCCAGCGCCGGGAGAGAATGCCGATATCGTCCCCCTGCAGCCCGGGGAAGCCGTCGTCACGCGGTTTTCGCATTCAGTCGAAGAGCCCGACGGCGAAGGCCAGCCGGTCAATCTGATCGACATCAACGGCATCAGCGCTTCGATCCTGGACATTCGCAAACCGGGCGAGCCGCCCTCGGGCCAGCACTGGATCGACGAGCCGCAACGCCTGTTCGTGTCGGCTGGCGAAGTGGGCCAGGTCTTCGGCGTGGCACTGGCCGAACGCCAGGACAAGAAGGCGCCCGATATTTTCCTGACGGCGACCGCCGCTTTCGGCCTGCACCGCACCGGCAAGTCTCCCGGCAAGACCGAGTGGATGGAAGGCATGTGGGGTGCCGATTCGGGGCCTGGCAGCATTTTCCAGGTTAGCGCCGACACCGGCTTTCTGGCCGAGAAATTTGCCGATGTGACACTCGATGGCCGCCAGAATACTGGTGCATCGCTCGGCAACATCGCCTTCGACAAATGGCATGGGCGGCTATTCGTCACGGATCTCGAGACCGGCATGATTCACGCGATGGATGTGAAGACTGGCGAGGACCTCGGCCATTATGACCACGGCACGGTTGGCCGCGGCGGCTTTCAGGACGCGCTGACGGGCCAACCCGGTTCGCTGCCGCCGGTCGCCTTCGATCCGTCGACCTCCGCCAATATCGAAAACTGCAGCAGCGAGTTTACCGCGACACCAGCGTGCTGGAACATCGCTGATTTCCGCCGCCGCGTCTGGGGACTCGATGTCCGGCGCGGCAGCGATGACGAGGTGCGGCTATACTATTCCGTCTGGGGCAGCGATGCCTTCGGCAATCCCGACTGGGCAGCAGCAGGCGACGACAAGCGCAACTCCATCTGGTCGATTGCCATCACCAAGGATGGCCTGTTCGACCAGGCATCGGTGCGGCGCGAGTTTTTCGTACCCGGGTTCTGGCCCACAACACCAGCGATGGGCGATAAGGCAGGCAACAGCAATGCCGTCTCCGATATCGTGTTTCCGGATTGCGGCCCACAGGACGTCATGCTGGTATCGGAACGCGGCGGCATGCGCAACCTTGGCCTCGGCAAGACCGAGGCTTTCGCCCAGCCCTATCAGTCGCGCGTCTTGCGTTTCGAGCGCGGAGCCGACGGCAAGTGGCAGCCCAAGGGGCGCTATGACGTTGGCTTTCACGACCGCAGCATCAAGGACGGCGATCCCGCCGTCTTCGCCAGCGCCGCGGGTGGTTCGGACTTTGGCTACGGCCTGACGGAGGACGGCGTCCTCGACTCTTCGAAGCCTTCGCAATCGGTGTGGATGTCCGGCGATGGCTTGTGTTCGCCAGAGGGTCCGTGCACCGGAATGGCGACCGGCGAACATGACGACGACAGCGAAGTTCATGGCGTTCAGGGTTCGCCCTCCGATGCCTTCGGCGCCATTGACGCCACCGGCAATCAGGATACCGGCGCGCTTGACCGGTCCTACATGATCGACACCGACATCAATCTCGGGCCCGATGGTGCCGCCATTCCCGACGAGCGGATGCGCAACGATGCCACCAAGATTGGTGATATTGCGATCTATCAGGTTTGCGAGGGTGCAGCCCCGGTGATCGAACCGGCTGGCGCGGACGAATTGCCGCCCGGCGAACCGCCCGAAGACTGGCCGGTTCATACGCTCAAGATGAGTCACGAGAAGTGGGCGTCGTCCGGGCATCGCGTGCAACGTTCGTGGCACCGCCGCCAGGGCTCGTGGCACGGGGTTGACCGTTCATGGCACTGGCGGAGCCAGTCCTATCATTCACGCAGCCAATCCTGGCATTGGCGCGGCAAGTCCGCTCATGCCAGGGACAGGAGCTGGCACAACAAGGGGCAATCGCTGCATGACAAGCGCTATTCCTGGCACAGCCGCGCCAACTCCTGGCACCTGAAAGGCCGCAGTTATCACAGCAAGGTCCGCAGCTGGAACGGTCAGCACAACAAGGGCAAGTCCTACCATGTGCGGAGCCGGACCTGGGGCGGCGAGCACAAGAGGGGCCAGTCCTATCATGTGAAGCCCCGCAGCTGGACGGGCGATCACATCAAGGGCAAGTCCTATCATGTGAAGGCTCGCAGTTGGAGCAACGACCACGTCAAGGGCCGCAGCGTTCACAACCGCAACAAGACCTGGGGCGATGACCGGCCGCGGCATGTGAAGGGCCAGTCCTATCACAACAAGAACAAAACCTGGGGCAATGACCAGCCGAACCATGTCAAGGGCCGCAGCTCGCATACCAGAGGCCGCACGTGGGACAACCGCCCCGATCACAACAAGAAGAAGAGCAACGACCACGACAAGGCCAAGAGCAACAATGACGGCAACGGCGATCATGTGAAGGGCCGCAGTTTCCACGACCGGGGCAAGACCTGGGGTGGCGACAAGGAGCCAAAGCACAAGAAGCAGAAGAGCGATGCCGACAACCGGCCAAAGCACACCAAGCAGAAGAGTGACGCCGACAACAAGCCGCAACACTCCAAGAAGAAGAGCGACGCCGACAACAAGCCACAACACGCCAAGAAGCGGAGCGACGCCGACAACAAGCCGCAGCACTCCAAGAAGCGGAGCGACGCCGACAACAAGCCGCAACACTCGAAGAAGCGGAGTGATGCCGACAACAAGCCAAAGCATGAGAAGCAGAAGAGTGACGCCGATAACAAGCCAAAGCACAAGAAAAAGAAGAGCCAGGAGGACAATGGCGGAGAAGCACCCCCGGCCGGCAAGAAGAAGCGTTTTCACAACAAGGATACGAGCGAATTCGTCGTCCCCAGTTGAATGACGCCCGAGACGATCAACAGGGTGCGGCGGGCAACTGCCGCATCTTTTTCTTTCGGAACCCGAGGAGTGCCACGCCGATGAAATCTCTCGCCCTGCTCCGCCTGTTGGCCGTGGGCCTGCCGATTTTCTGTCTCGCCGATGCCAAGGCCGGCACGGCGGTTGTTCATACCAACCAGGAATATCTCGAAGAGGCGCGCAACGAGCCGGGTTTCAAGATCGACGACAAGCTCGCCGTGTTCAGGCTGGTGCTGGAAAGCCTGCCAGCATCGGTGAAAGTCTATCCGACCGAGAACTATTACTATTTCTGGTTCCACCACAACGGCATAAAATATGCGGGGAACCTGCGTTTCGATACCGAGGACCGCGATCAAGGCCTGGTTCACTTCAATTACTTCAAGGATTTCACGCCATGGCAACGCGATGAATCGGACTTCAACGCGCTTCTCGGATCGAAAGATGGCGTGAAGATCGTCAAGGCGGGCAAGCTCAGTTATGATGTGAGTTTCGGGCCAAAGACCGTCCGCTTCGAACTGAACGATCTCTCGGGCGTCAAGCCGCCAGTTGATGCGGTGCGCGACGGCGAAACCTATATCGGGCCGGTGTTCGATGAATCGGGATTACGCTTCTTTCTGGTCTTCCACGAAGAGTTGAAAATCTTCATGTTCATTCTCGACGAGTCAGCTCCGGTTTCCGATCAGTTCAATGTGCCGGTAATATCCGACCGTCTCAGCATCGGCATCCGCACGGGCTTTGCCTTCTATGACGACCGCCATGCAAAGCGGAAGATCCTCGTTGGCGTCAATCAGCTCAACACCTCGGTCAACAACTACTTCGACGGTCCCTTCGACCAGCTTCCCGACAATTTCATCGAAGGCGATGCCTTGAAGCGCGCCATTCTGGCGGCCAGTCCCGAGATGGAAGGCCAGATCGACCGCTTCGGAAATTCACCCGACAACGAAACACGCTATCTCATAGCACCCTATCTGCAATATGAGGACGAGAGCGACCTTGGCGTCATCGCCCAATGCGCCGCCACCGAGAAACCCCCGGTCTATTACAATTGCTTCTCCTTCGCCGGCGGTGGCGATGACGAGGCCCCGCCGCCACCTGAAGAAAACGGCAACTGAAAATCAGCGGATCATGTAGATCTTGCGGACTGTCTCGTGAACCCGGCAGGTGCCGCGCCAGTCCTTGGGGAAAAACGCCACGGTGTCCGGCACAATCTCGATGACCTCGCCGGACTCATGTGTGTAAGTGCAGCGGCCCAGCAGGAAATGGCAGAACTCATCGCTGGTGACGTGACAGTTCCAATAGCCTGGCGTGCAAATCCAGATGCCGGTCTCGCTCTGGCCATTGGGGCCCTTGAACATGACAAGCCCACTGGTGCGCGATTCCCCCTCGATCATGGTGGGGATGATGCCCCAGTCCTTGAAGGGACCTGGGTAGGTTGCGGGGTCCTGCAAATGTGGAGCAGACGAGTCGAGTTTCAACATCATGGTCATCTCAGCATGTAAACATTGCGCATTGTGTCGTGGACCGTGCAGGTGCCGCTCCAGCCGCCGGGAAACAGCACCACCGTACCGGCCCGAACCTCGATCACTTCGCCGGAATGGTGCGTGTATGTCGCCCGTCCGCTGACGAAGTGGCAAAGCTCATCGCGCGGAATCGACAAGGGCCAGGTGCCGGGCGTGCATTGCCACAACCCGATCTCCGGC
>JANPCS010000043.1:0-12173 GCA_031431065.1 Hyphomicrobiales bacterium
TTCCCGCCTGCGCGGGAATGACGAAACGCACACTTTATTATCACTTCCCCAGCAAGGACGATCTCCTGGGGGGAGTTCTGGCTTTGCAAAGCGAGCTATCAATGTTGCGTATCCGGAAATACGAGAAGCGCTATTCCGGGAGCGCAACCGAGATCATCGATGTGCTCTTCTCGGAACTTGAGAAGTGGTCGGCGAAGCCAGGCTGGACGGGAGCTGGCTTCACCCGAATAGTCATGGAATTGGCCGACCTGCCCGGTCATCCGGCCCGGACGATTGCGCGGCGCCACAAGGTTGCAGTTGAAGCTTGGTATGCAAGCTTGCTTGAGCGAGCAGGCGTTGCAGCTCCCTTGGAACGAGCACGTGAAGTCGCGCTCCTACTTGAGGGAGCGACTGTCCAAGTATTGATTCATGGCAATCGAGCCTATGTGAAGGCTGCCTGTGAAGCTGCAAAGAAGCTTGTTAGCCGATCATTGCCAACTACATCCGTCCCCAGCCGTCAACGAGTCGTTTCCGGGAGATCAAGCACTCGGCGTCAGCACTGGGGATAACCGCCATTGGCGCCAGCGGAATGGACATTCTGACCAGCAGTACTCTGACTAATTGCGAGCGTTTATGGACAGCATTTCTGCACGAGCACCCACCGAAAGAGCCTGATCGGCTTTCAGCCCTGTTCAACACCAAGTGGATAGCACGGCAGCCGTCCGCTGCTGGCCCTTAGGCGGCATGGTAACAATAGCCGCTTTCGCATCGGAAGCAGTCATACGTGCGTGACTAAACATTCCAGTTTATGAGTTCACGCCCTAGTGACATTGCCTGACAGCAGGCGCTCTGGCCATTCCCAACCATCTCATGTATTGGCGGTCGCCCGCTGAGGAACAATCATGACTGTCAGAGCGCCAGGCAAATATGCCGTAACCTTCATTTTCATCACCGTGTTTCTCGACATGGTGGGGATCGGGCTCATCTGGCCGGTGATGCCGCGGCTGATCGAGGATGTGAGCGGCAGCGATCTGGCCGGGGCCTCGGCGTGGAATGGCTGGCTGTTCGTGGCCTATGGCTTGACTCAGTTTCTGTTCGGACCGGCCATCGGCAATCTTTCGGATGCTTATGGGCGACGGCCGATCCTGCTGCTGTCGGTGTTCGGACTGGCGGTGGACTATATCCTGATGGCATTGGCGCCCAATCTTCTGTGGCTGTTCATCGGACGGCTGGTGGCAGGCGTCTGCGGTGCTTCCTACACGACTGCCAACGCCTATCTGGCCGACATCTCGAAACCCGAGGACCGGGCGAAAGTCTTCGGCATGATGGGGGCGGCATTCGGACTAGGCTTCATCATCGGCCCGGCGATCGGCGGGCTGCTTGGTGAATTCGGACCGCGCGTGCCGTTCGTGGTGGCGGCTAGTTTGTCGATCCTGAATTTTGCTTATGGCTATTTCGTGCTGCCCGAGACCCTGCCGCCGGAGACGCGGCGGCCGTTCTCGCTGACCCGTTCAAACCCCATCGGCACGCTCAAAGTGTTCTCCAGCTATCATGGTGTCGTGCCGCTGGGAATTGTGATGGCGGGCTATTTCCTGGCGACCTCGGTCTATCCGGCCATCTGGTCGTTCTGGGGCATCGCCAGGTTCGGCTGGAGCGAGGCAACCATCGGCTTGACGCTCGCCGCCTTCGGCCTGGTCATGGCGATTTCGCAGGGCCTGCTGACGGGACCGACAGTCAAATTCTTCGGCGAGTGGAACACCGTGGTGCTGTCCTTCGTCTCGTCGTTGCTGGCCAGTCTGGGCTATGGCCTGGCACCCAATCTTACCGTCGTGATCCTGTTGTTTCTCGTTCACGCGGCAGAAGGTTTTGGGCAACCGGCCTTGACCGCGCTGATGTCGCGCGAGGCGCCCGATAACGCGCAAGGAGAATTGCAGGGCGGCATCGCCAGCCTGCAAAATGTTGCGATGCTGGCGGGCACGTTTTTCTATGCGCAGGCCTTCGGCTGGTTCATGCAGCCCAACCCGATTGCCGTGACGCCAAGCGCGGGATTCTTCATTTGCTCCGTGCTGCTGATAATGACGCTCGCTTACTTCCTGACGCTGAAGCGGCCGGCGCCCGTCACTCCACCGTAACCGATTTCGCCAGGTTCCTCGGCTGGTCCACGTCTGTGCCCATGAAGACGGCGGCGTGATAGGCGATCAGTTGCACCGGTACGGCATAGAGCAGCGGGCTGATGAAGGCATGGGCTTTCGGCACGCGGATGCGCTGGAAAGTCTTGTGGCCGACATCCCCGATGCCGTGATCGTCCGTCAACAGAACAATCTTGCCGCCGCGCGCCGCCACTTCCTCCATGTTGGAAATGGTTTTCTCGTAGAGCTCGTCATGCGGCGCGATGACGATCACCGGCACGTTCTCGTCGATCAGCGCGATGGGACCATGCTTCAACTCGCCCGCCGCATAGCCTTCGGCGTGGATATAGGAGATTTCCTTGAGCTTCAGCGCGCCCTCAAGGGCTATCGGGTAATTGATGCCGCGGCCCAGGTAAAGCACATCGCGGGCACTGGCGATTTCACGCGCCACGTGGGCGATGTGCTTTTCGTCTTTCAGGATCTCCGTCATGTGGCGCGGCGCTTCGATCAGCGCGCCGACGAGTTCGATCTCCTGCGCGCGGGTGATGGTGCCGCGCTGCTTGCCGGCCAGAATGGCGAGGCAGGCCAAGGTCGTGAGCTGGCAGGTGAAGGCCTTGGTTGAGGCGACGCCGATCTCCGGCCCGGCATAGGTGCGGAACACCGCTTCGCTTTCGCGCGCGATGGTTGATTCCGGCACGTTGACGATGGCCAGCGTGTGCTGCCCTTGCGCCTTGCAATAGCGCAGCGCGGCCAGCGTATCCGCCGTTTCGCCGGATTGCGAGACGACGATGGCAAGGCCGTTCTTGGGCAGCGGCGCCTCGCGGTAACGGAACTCGGAGGCGATATCGACTTCGGTGGGCAATCTGGCAATGCGCTCGAACCAGTATTTGGCGGCCAGCCCGGCATAGGATGCGGTGCCGCAGGCGGTGATGGTGATGCGGTCAAGCGTCTTGAAATCGAACGCCAGCTTTTCCGGCAGGCGGATGGCGCGTTCGGTGAAATCGACATACTCAGCAAGGGTGTGACCGATGACTTCCGGCTGCTCGGCGATTTCCTTGGCCATGAAGTGGCGGTGATTGCCCTTGTCGACCAGCATCGATGACGCCTGGCTGAAGCTCATCGGGCGGATGACATGGCGGCCGGCGTGATCGAATATTTCCAGCGAGGTGTGCGAGAGCACCGCCCAGTCGCCGTCCTCGAGATAGGTAATGCGGTTGGTGAAGGGCGACAGCGCAATGGCATCCGAACCCAGATACATTTCGCCCTGCCCGTGGCCCACCGCCAGCGGCGGGCCGTTGCGCGCACCGATCAGCAGGTCGTTCTCGCCCTTGAACAGGATGGCCAGCGCGAAAGCCCCTTCCAGCCGCTGCAGCACATTGCGCACGGCATCGCGCGGCTTGACGCCGTTTTTCAATTCACGCGCCAGGAGCTGGGCCACCACTTCGGTGTCGGTCTGGGTGGTGAAACTGGCGCCGCCGGCCGCCAGCTCATCCTTCAGTGTACGGAAGTTTTCGATGATGCCGTTGTGAACCACCACCACATCGCCGACGACGTGCGGGTGCGCGTTGGTTTCGGTGACGCCGCCATGCGTGGCCCAGCGCGTGTGGCCGATGCCCGACGTGCCGCCCAGCGGCTCGCGGTCAAGAAGCGAAGCGAGGTTCTTGAGTTTGCCAACGGCGCGGCGGCGCTCGATCGAACCGTTCTCAAGCGTTGCGACGCCAGCCGAATCATAGCCGCGATATTCGAGCCGCCGCAGCGCCTCGACGATATTGCCTGCCACCGGTTCCTTGCCGAGAATGCCTACGATGCCGCACATGTTGTTTTAGTTCCTAACTCTTGAATTTGGCGGCCTTGCGGGCGGCCTTGATTTCACGGTAACGCGCCGCCCAGCCGGGGCGCACGTCAAGGTCTGGCCTCGTCATGGCCAGGGCATCGGCTGGAACATCGCGGGTGATAACGCTGCCCGCGGCGATCGAGGCGCCGTTGCCGATCTTTACCGGCGCCACCATCGCCGTGTTGGAGCCGACGAAGACGTTCTCGCCAATGTCAGTCAGGTGCTTTTCATAACCATCGTAATTGCAGGTGATGGTGCCGGCCCCGATATTGGTCTTGGCGCCAACGCGCGCATCGCCGATGTAGGAGAGGTGATTGGCTTTGGCGCCCTTGCCGATGATGGCTTTTTTCACCTCGACGAAATTGCCGATATGGGCGTCCTCGCCGATCTCGGCGCCGGGCCTGAGCCGCGCATAGGGTCCGATGCGGGCGCCCTTGGCGATGGTCGCGCCCTCGATATGCGAAAAGGCCAGGATCTCGACATTGTCACCGATACTCACACCGGGACCGAACACCACGTTGGGCTCGATCACCACGTCCTCGCCCAGCTTGGTGTCGGCGGAGAAATAGACGGTCTCGGGGTCGATCAAAGTGACCCCGCCCAGCATCGCGGCACGGCGTGCCTCGCGCTGGAACTGGCGCTCAAGCGCTGCAAGCTGAACGCGGTCGTTGACACCGGCCACTTCCGCTTCGGGGCAGACCAAGTAGGCCACCTTTGTCTTGGCCTGATTAGCCAGTTTCACGAGGTCCGTTAGGTAATATTCGCCCTTGGCATTCTCGTTGGAAAGCTTCGGGATGAGCTGCCACAGCAGGTCATTGTCAATGGCGATGTAGCCGGAATTACAGAGCGTTATCTTGCGTTCTGCAAGTGACGCATCAAGTTCCTCGCGGATATCCAGCAGGTTCTTGCCATTGGTAATTAAGCGGCCATAGCCAAAGGCGTTTTCCGCTTCGAAGGCCAGCACCGCCATCTTGTGGGTGGCATCGAGCCTGGCGGCCAGCGCCTTCAGCGTTTCGGGCTTCACCAGGGGGGCATCGCCCCACAGCGTCAACACCGCGCCCTCGAAGCCGGCCAAGGCCTCGCCCGCCATCGACACCGCGTGGCCGGTGCCCTTTCGGTCGCGTTGTTCGGCAAACGCGCAGTGCGGCATCACCGAGCGGGCTTCCTTCTGGACTTGCACCATGTCGGGCCCATGCACCACGACGGCTCTGGCGGCATTCAGCGCCTTCCCCGCCTGCAGCACGTGGGCGAGCATCGAGCGGCCAGCGATCTTATGCATCACTTTGGGCTGGGCGGATTTCATCCGCGTACCCATGCCAGCTGCCAGCACAACAATCGCCAGATCGCTCATCGAAACCGTACCAAAATGGAAACTCCCCTTGAGGCCAGAGCATGGCCCGTACCACTGGGCGACAATGTGGCGAAACTGCTTAATGCGGCGTTTCAGCAACGCGTGCCTGAACGCTATTGACCGCCCCCTCACCCCCTTCTATGTATCCGCCCGTCCAGGAGCCTTGGCGCTTCGGCTGTGGGCCCGTAGCTCAGTGGTAGAGCATCTGACTTTTAATCAGAGGGTCGCGGGATCGTACCCCGCCGGGCTCACCAAACACCCAAAAGTCATTTGTTGGAGCGAGCCCCGCCCCCTGCCGTTTGCCATAGTCGCGGAATTGCCACATACTGGTGCAAGTTCTGCGCTTTAAGGCTTTGGCCGCTGGGCGAATTCTCGTGCTGCGGCGTCGTTTTGGAGGAACTGGAGTATCTACGGCGTGAAGCGGATTGGCCTGATCATCGTCGCAATGTTCTGCCTGGCCGGCAGCGCCTTTGCGGCGTGCGAGAGCCCGACGGACAAGCTCAAGTCCGGGACGGTCGCCTTCATGTGCCCGCCGGAACCCGAACCGCAAGTGCGCGTGGTGGTGCCGGCCCCGCAGGCAAATGTTTCGGTGGTCGAAAAGGTGCCGGACGCGATCCCCGGCTTGCCGGCGCCCGCTTCTCCCGCGGAAGACCTGGAGCCGGAGAAGGTTGGGGATACGGCGGCAGCCACGCCCGTTCCGGCCGAGGATCCGGCCGAAGTGCGCCCAGCCAGCGCCAAGCCTGAGAAAAAGGCGAAGTCCAAATCGAAGTCGAAGAAGAAGACCAGGACGGCGGCCAAGAAACCCGTCAAGCCAAAGTCCGGCAAGATCATTCACCTTGAGAAGCCGAGCCTCGGCCGCCGTATCGTGCAGTTCTTCGGCGGTTGAGCCCACTTGCTCCCCACCCCCTACTCCAGCACCACGCGGGGGAAATAGAAGGACACCACCCAGTTTGGCATGTCGACGATTTCGCTGATGCGGAGGTCGCCGCAGACCGAGCAGAGCATGTAGGCATCGACCGGGTTCATGTTGTAGCGCCGTGACAGGAGATCGATCATGCCGGAGACGGCGGCTCGGGCACCCGTCATCAGATCGGGGCCGATGCCGGTTGTCACTTCATAGCCCTTGGCGTCGAGAAGGCGCGTCACCGGGCCTGGCGTGGTGAAGCGCGGGAAGGCCAGGCTGGCGCCCTTGATGAGTTCGAACTTGACGGCCACCGTGCAGGGGCTTTCAATCGCCGTGCCGCAGACTTCGCCATCGCCTTGCGCGGCGTGCGTATCGCCGAGGCTGAACAAGCCTCCCCTCACTTCAACCGGCAGATAGAGCGTCGTGCCCGCACTCAGGTCGCGGATGTCCATGTTGCCGCCCACGCGGCGTGGCGGCACGATCGAATGTAAGCCGGCTTCGGCAGGCGCCAGGCCGATGGTGCCGCAGAATGGTTTCAACGGTACCCGCCCGCCGGGGCCATAAAGCGCCGGCGCCAGTGACTTTGCGTCATAGCTCCAGATGTGCAGCGCCGGGTCCTTGAACTGATCGGCGAGCAGGCCGAAGCCCGGGATGTTGGCGGTCCAGCCCCAGCCTGATGGACCAAACTCCAGCAGCGTCACGGCGATCGCATCGCCCGGCTCGGCGCCATCAACATAAACCGGGCCGGTGACCGGATTGATCTTGCCGAAATCGAGATGACCGAGATCGGCAAGCGTCGAGCTTTTGTTCAGCTGCCCGCCGGAGGAATCCTGGGTGTGAAATTCGATGGACTGGCCCGGCGCAATCTTGAGGACTGGCGCGTTGGTGTTATTCCAGCCGTGGTGGCAGGCGTGATCGTGAATGGTGTGCGTGCACTTCATCGGTGCCATGGTGGCGTTGAAAGTCTTCACCTGTCAATGACGAAGGCCGGTTGAAATGCGTGGCGATGCAGGATAGCTTCCCGGCCTGTTGTGGATGGGGGATACGTTCCGTGGCGGCATTGAAACAGAGCGAGGGCCGCGCCGGCTTCGGTGCCTATGAGACATGGTACCGGATCACAGGCGACATTGGTTCCACCAAGCCGCCCGTCTTTATTTTGCATGGCGGGCCGGGAGCGGCACATAACTACGTCGATTCCTACAAACTGCTGGCCAGGGATGGCCGTGCCGTCATCCACTACGATCAGCTGGGGTGCGGCAACTCCACGCTGCTGCCGGACAAGGGTGCGGATTTCTGGACGCCGCGGCTGTTCGTCGATGAGCTCGAAAACCTTGTCGATGCGCTGGGTCAGCGCAGGGGCTTCCATGTGCTCGGCCAATCCTGGGGCGGCATGCTGGCGGCGGAATATGGCACCAGGCGCCCCAAGGGTTTGAAATCGCTAACCATCGCCAATTCGCCAGCCTCCATGGCGCTGTGGGTTTCGGAAGCGATGCGCCAGCGTTCCGGGATGCCTCGAGATATACAGGACAAGCTGAACCGCCACGAGGCGGCCGGCACCTATGGCGATCCCGAATATCAGGCGGCGACCATGTGGGTTTATGAGCGCCACGTGTGCCGCTTATCGCCGTTCCCGCCGGAAGTGACTCAGTCGTTCGAACAGATCGGGCGCAACCCGACCGTTTATCACACCATGAACGGGCCCAATGAATTCTTCGTCGTCGGTACACTGAAGGATTGGAACATCATTCCGGAATTGCACAAGATCAATGTGCCCACCCTCATCATCTCCGGCCGGCACGACGAGGCGACGCCGGCCTGCGTTCAACCGTACAAGGACAATATCGAGGGGTCGCGCTGGGTGATCTTCGAACACTCGAGCCACATGCCGCATGTGGAAGAGAAAGATCTTTGCATGAAGACCGTCGGGGAATTCCTCGGCGGCAACGACTAAGACCAACAACAAGCAGGGAGTAAGCTGATGAGGAACTGGATTTTGGCCGGCGCCGCCGCGGCGGCAATGGCTTTTACGTCGATGGCCCCGGCCTTCGCGGAATACAAGGCCGAACATCGCGGCGGCACCATGCGCCTGGTGGCGCGCTCGGCCGCCGGATCGCTCGATCCGCATATCAATTACACGCTGCAGTATTGGCAGATCTACCAGTCGGTCTATTCCGGCCTCACGGCGTTCAAGAAGGGCGCTGGCGAGGAAGGTTTCAAGGTCGTTCCCAATCTCGCCGAGGAACTTCCCGCCGCCAGCAACGACGGCAAGACCTATGTCTTCAAGCTGCGCAAGGGCATCAAGTTCTCGGATGGCCGCGACGTGACCGTGAAGGATGCGGTTGCCTCGTTCCAGCGCATCTTCAAGGTGTCGAGTCCGACGTCGGGTGGCTTCTATTCGGTGATCGCCGGCGCCGACAAGTGCATCGCCGAGCCTGCAACCTGCACCCTTGAGGGCGGCGTGGTGGGCGATGAGGCGGCAGGCACCATCACCATCAATCTTACCCGCGTCGATCCGGAATTCTTCTACAAGCTCGCCGTTCCGCACGCATCAATTCTACCCGCCGATGCGCCGGTGGCTGACGCCGGTTCGATTCCAATTGCTGGCACCGGTCCCTATTTCTTCTCGGCCTACGATCCCAACAAGGGCCTCAGCATGTCGCGCAACCCACACTTCAAGGTGTGGAGCGAGGATGCCCAGCCCGATGGTTATCCCGATGTGGTGCAATATGATTTTGGCCTGACGGACGAAGCCGAAGTGACCGCCGTGATGAATGGCGAGGCCGACTGGATGTATGACACGCCGCCGGCCGACCGCCTCGGCGAGATCGGCACCAAGTTCAAGGATCAGGTCTATATCAACACGCTCACCGCCTGGTGGTATGCGCCGATGAACACCCGCCTTGCGCCCTTCGACAATATCAAGGCCAGGCAGGCGGTGAACTTCGCCATCGACCGCAAGGCCATGGTGAACCTGTTCGGTGGCCCGGTGCTGGCGGCACCGGTCTGCCAGGTTCTGCCGCCCGGCTTCCCCGGGCATGAGCCCTATTGCCCCTATACCAAGGACCCGGGCACCACGTGGTCGGCGCCCGACATCGAAAAGGCCAAGCAGCTGGTCGAGGAATCCGGCACCAAGGGCCAGGAAGTAACGGTCATCGCCGAGGACAACGCGGTTTCCAAGGCCGTCGGCACTTACCTGCAAAGCGTTCTGAACGAAATCGGCTACAAGGCGAGCGTCAAGCCGATCTCGCCCAATATCCAGTTTACTTACATTCAGAACACCAACAACAAGGTGCAGATCTCGATCAGCCAGTGGTACCAGGATTATCCGGCGGCATCGAACTTCCTCAACGTGTTGTTCGGTTGCGGCAGCTTCACCGAGGGTTCCGACTCGTCCATCAATATCGCGGGTCACTGCGATGAGGCGGTCGAGGCCAAGATGAAGGAGGCTTTCGCGCTTTCCGCCACCGATCCGGAAGCCGCCAACAAGATCTGGACCGAGGTCGACAAGATGGTGACCGACAACGCGGCAGCAGCCCCGCTGTTCACGCCGAAGCACATCGATTTCGTGTCCAAGCGGCTGGGCAATTTCCAGTTCAACGCGCAGTTCTACTGGATGGTGACGCAGTCCTGGGTGCAATAAGCCGGCGTGACCGTCGCGTCTGACTCTGCCGAAGCGATAGTCAAGAGCCGTGGCCCCTGGGCCACGGCTGTTCGCCGCTTGATGCGCGATCGAGCCGCGGTCATCGCCCTCGTCGTCTTTTTGGCTATCGTCATTGTGTGTCTGCTGGCACCGGCCTATGCCGCGTGGGCCGGCGTCAACCCGTTCCGTTCGACGCTCGATGCCGTCATCAAGGTCAATGGTGTCGATGTTCCGGTGATGGAACAATCAACCGAAGGCCTGGGCCTCGGTTACACGCCGATCGGCCCCACCTGGGAACTCGGTAACTATTTTCTGGGCGCCGACAGCCAGGGCCGCGATGTGATGGCCAGGCTGCTCTACGGCGGCCTCAACTCACTGCTCATTGCCGGGGCCGCGACCATGCTGACGCTGTCTATCGGCACGGCGCTGGGGCTTGCCGCCGGTTTCTTCGGCGGTATCATCGATACCGTGCTGTCACGTATCCTCGATATTCTCTGGGCCTTTCCGGTCTATCTGCTGGCCATCTCGCTATCGATTGTGCTGATCGCCCAGGGTATCGACATCGGTCCAGTCACCATCGAGTCCGGTTCGTTGTGGCTGCCGATCTTCATCATCGGCATTGTTTACATTCCTTATGTAGCGCGGCCGGTGCGCGGTCAGGTGATGGCCTTGCGCGAAAGCGAATTCGTGCTGGCGGCCATCGGCCTCGGCGTGCCCAGTCACCGCATCCTGCTGCGCGACATCCTGCCCAATGTCTCGACCACGCTGATTGTCTTCGTGCCGATCATGATGGCGCTCAACATGCTGACCGAGTCGGCGCTGTCGTTCCTGTCGATCGGCGTGCAGCCGCCGGAAGCCAGCTGGGGCACCATCATCCAGGATGGCCAGACGCTGCTCTACACCAGGCCGCTGGTGGCCATGGCGGCGGGTTTCGCCATCGTCATCACCGTGCTGGCCTTGAATGTGCTGGGCGATGGGTTGCGCGACGCGCTCGATCCGCGCTCCAAGATCAGGATCGGACAGGGCTGATGATATTCGCCCTGCTCCGCCGCTTCGGCCAGATGCTGTTCGTGATGTTCGGCATCAGCGTGCTGGTGTTCCTGATTTTCTTCGCGACACCGGGGGCCGATCCCGCCGCGCGCATCGCTGGGCGCAACGCCACGCCGGAAGTGCTGGCGGCGGTGCGCGTCAGCTTTGGTTTCGATCAGCCGATCTATGTGCAGTACGCAACGATGATGAAGAAGATCTTCATCACGGGGGATCTGACCTCGTTCGTCAATCGCGGCTGGAAAGTGGTGCCGGCGGTTTTCGATACCATTCCGGTTACGTTATCGCTGGTGATCGGTGCGGCGATCCTCTGGGTGGTTTTCGGCCTGCTGATCGGCATTGCGGCGGCCGCCACGCGCGGGAGCTGGATCGACAAGTTGCTGATGGTGCTGGGCCTCATCGGTATTTCGATGCCGGTCTACTGGCTGGGCGAAATGATGAACCTCATCACCCAGAGCCGCTATCACGATACCTGGATGTTTTCGTGGGTGCCACCGCTGGGTTACAAGAACCTCAGCGACGATCCCAAGGGCTGGTTCCTGACCCTGGTCATCCCGTGGATCACCCTGTCGATCCTCTATATCGGGCTTTATGGCCGAGTGCTGCGCGCCGCCATCATCGAGTCGCTGCAGGAGGATTACATCCGCACGGCGCGCGCCAAGGGTCTGTCGGAAACCCGCATCCTGCTGCGCCACGCGTTGCGCACCTCGCTCATTTCATTTGTTACTTTGTTCGGGCTCGATTTCGGCGCGCTGGTTGGAGGTTCGGCGTTGCTGACCGAAGTGGTGTTCGGCTTGCATGGCGTCGGCAAGCTCACTTACGATGCCCTGCAGAACCTCGACCTGCCGGTCATCATGACGACGGTGATGTATGCCTCGTTCTTCGTCGTCATGGCCAATGCGCTGGTCGATGTCGTCTATATCCTGCTCGATCCGCGGGTGAGGACCGGCTGATGTTGAAAGTGAGCGATCTCAGCGTCGGCTTCCGCACCGAGACCGGCATCCTGCGGGCCGTCGAGCACATGAGCTTCGACGTGGCGGAGGGCGAGATTCTCGGCGTCGTCGGTGAATCGGGTTCGGGCAAGACCGTGTCGCTGCTGGCGGTGATGGGCCTCATCACCGATCCCAATGCCATCATCACCGGGTCCATCCAGTATCGCGGCCGCGAACTCGTTGGCCTGCCGTCGCGCGAGATGCGCAAGCTCCGCGGCCGCGAGATCGCCATGATCTTTCAGGATCCAATGACGGCGCTGACGCCGGGCTATACGGTGGGCTGGCAGATCGCCGAAC